>NZ_JBBYGR010000045.1:0-53064 GCF_038405005.1 Xanthomonas sp. JL1
CAGCAGCGCTTGATCGCTCCAGTCGGCATCGGCCACCAGATGGTGCATCGATTGATGGGCTGAGCGCACGTTCTGCGGGTGCACCCGCGCGGCCATGGGCTCCACGCTCTTGCGCCCTCCAGGCAGTAGCAACCCCTTCAGGTACCAGTGTGCGGGCTGTTTGCGATCCGCATGGGACAGGGCGGCAGCAACTACTTCCCCGTACTGTTCAAAACGCACTTCCAGTGACCTATTCAACACAGCTCTCCCGCGTGGCCTGAAGGTCTTCCAATAGTGGCACAAAGGTACGATTATTTGTAACACAGTGGAATTAAGTGGCGAGCTGGCAGCTGGCCGGTTTGGCCGGATTGAACAGGCGGGCGGTGGCCCTGGACGCTGAAGATCACCTGGTTGCGGGCGCGGTCTGCACGATCTTGCTGCGGTCGTCGGTGCGCTCCAGGTCAGGCTCGGCTTGGCCGGTGGTCGCATCAAGGCCGCCTTCGTAGCGGATCGCCACGCAGCAGCACTCGCAAGCTCCACTCGACGCTGCGCGTCGGCCGCGAGGCGTTGGTCAGGCACTGGCCCATGGAACCGGTCTCACGCTGGCTAGATCGCTTGCGCACACTGCCCGACGCAGCGCGCGAGCAGCTGACATTGGTGCTGCAAAACGTGGGGATACCTCAGTATCTGCTCCAGGTGTCGAGTCTCCACCGACGCCAGTGTTGTTCATTGCATGGGCCACACGCGCTGCCTGCGGGCCTGGCGTTTTTCGCAGATACCGTCTTGCCCCTCATGTGGCAAGGGCCTTCTGCGGGTCAAACGCAGTGCTGGATTTGAGCACGCCGTAGGCCAGATGCAGCAGCTTGCGCATGGCGGCGCAGACGATCTGCTTGCCGTGTTTGCCGCGGGCATGCAGAGGCTGTTTGAGCGCGGTAACCACCGGGTGATGGCGCATGGCCACCAGGGCTGGCATGTACAGTCCGGCGCGCAGCCGCGCCGAGCCGGTGCGGGAGATGTAGCTGGCGATCAGCTTCGCATCGCTGCGGTCGGTCTTGCCCCGCTGCAACTGGCTGCGCGCGTCTAGCGCCACCTGCGCTGGATTGAGTACGCACACCCGGTAGCCGTGCGCGTACAGGAACTCGGCCAGCGCCTGGTGATAGATGCCGGTGGCTTCCATCACGACCCAGCTGTCCGGCTGGGCGTGGGTGCACAGCCAGGCGTACAGGGCCGCACATCCTGTCGGATCGTTGGAGAGCTTGGCCTTCATGCGGTACTTGCCATTGCCCAGCTCGATGGCCAGATCCACGCTGTGCTTGGCGACGCGATGCCCACGATCAGGGACATGGAAACCTCCTCAGACGGAATGGACGACGATCAACGCCGGTCCTGGTCCTGCCTTGTGATGCGAGTTCACGCCTGTGGCGGACTCTGGATACCGTTCGGACACGCAAGGACCAGCAAATGCAGATGCGCGAGCCGATCCACGATACAAGCTTGACGCTTCAGGAGCGCATGGACTTCCCGCATCTGCTCGGATGATCAGTCGGAAGACACACCGCTGTTAGGCGGCCATGTCCAGATACAAGGAGCGAACCCGGGCGCGACGGGCATTGCCGGTAGCCGCATCGCGTGCGAGCGCGTCCCTAAAAAGCGAGCAAACTGCGCAGAGCGTGTGTCTGGCTGCGAACGATGTTCGATACGCCGTGCCCTAATACAAATCGATCGGGTCCACATCCAGCGACCAGCGTACGCGGCGGGCTTGCGGAAGCGCATGGATCGCCGGCAGTTGCGTATCGAGCAAGCGATGCAACGCCGAGCGTTGTTGCGCCGACAACAGCAGTTGGGTGCGCTGGAATCCGGCGCGGCGTGGCATTGGGGCCGGCATCGGGCCGTAGCATTCTACTGCGGCAAACGCCGGCGATTGGGTGCTGGGGTCGGTGCTGGTCAAACCACGCACCGCCAATAGGAAGTGATTGGCCGCAGCCACATCCTTGGCTTCGGCACGGAACAAGGCCAGGTGCGCGAAGGGTGGGAATCCGGCCGCTTCGCGCTGTTGCAGCTCGGCGTCGGCAAAGGCGTGGTAGCCGCCGTTGACCAGGGTCTGCAGCAACGGATGTTCGGGGTGATGGGTCTGCAACCAGACTTCGCCCGGGCGGTCGGCGCGGCCGGCGCGTCCTGCTACCTGGATCAACTGCTGGGCCAGTTTTTCGGCGGCGCGGAAGTCGGCCGAAAACAGGCCTTCGTCGATGCCGACCACCACCACCATGGTCAGCCGGGGCAGGTCGTGGCCCTTGGCCAGGATCTGCGTGCCGACCAGGATGCCGGCCTCGGTGCCGAGTCGGGCGAACTGGGTTTCCAGTGCGTCGCGGCGCTGGGTGGTGCTGCGGTCGATGCGCACCACCGGCACGTCCGGGAAGGCGTCGGTCAAGCGCTCTTCCAGTCGCTCGGTGCCGATGCCCTGCGGCTGCAGCGCCAGGCTGGCGCAGGCCGGGCAGGCCAGCGGTGCAGGTTGGCGCGCGCCGCAATGGTGGCACTGCAGGCGGCGGCCGCCGGCATGCACGGTCATCGGGGTCTGGTGCAGCGGCGTGCTGCAGCGCTGGCAAGCCGCGGTCCAGCCGCAGTCGTGGCACAGCAGCACCGGCGCATAGCCACGCCTGTTCTTGAACACCAGGACTTGCTCGCCGCGCGCCAGGGTAGCGCCGATGCCGGCCAGCACTTCCGGCGACAGGCCGTCCTTGAGCGGCCGCTTGCGCACGTCGAGCACGCGCACGCGCGGCGGACGCGCTTCGCCGGCGCGCCGCGACAGGCGCAGATGCTGGTAGCGGCCCGAGTAGGCGTTGTGCAGGCTCTCCAGCGATGGCGTGGCGCTGCCCAGAATCACC
The DNA here is from genome assembly GCF_038405005.1 of Xanthomonas sp. JL1. Taxonomy (NCBI): domain Bacteria; kingdom Pseudomonadati; phylum Pseudomonadota; class Gammaproteobacteria; order Lysobacterales; family Lysobacteraceae; genus Xanthomonas; species Xanthomonas sp. JL1. Next base: position 2,862 of record NZ_JBBYGR010000045.1, read on the forward strand.
GGCACATCCAGCGCCTTGCCGCGCACCAGGGCGAAATCGCGCGCGTGATAGCGGATGCCGTCCTGCTGCTTGTAGCTGCCGTCGTGTTCTTCGTCGATCACGATCAGGCCGGCGTTCGGCAGCGGAGTGAACACCGCCGAACGAGTGCCGACGATCAGCTTGGCCTCGCCGCGCCAGGCCGCTGCCCACACGCGTGCGCGCTCGCCATCGGAGAGTCCGGAGTGCAGCGCGTGCACCGGCACGCCCAGGCGCGCCCGGAAGCGGCCTAATGTCTGCGGTGTCAGGCCGATCTCCGGTACCAGCACCAGCGCCTGCCTGCCGGCGGCCAGGCAATCGGCGATTGCCTGCAGATAGACCTCGGTCTTGCCGCTGCCGGTGACGCCATCGAGCAGATAGGTGGCGAAACCGCGATGCGCGCGGATCGCGGCGGCGGCGGCCTGTTGTTCCTCGTTGAGCTGGGGGCCGCTGCCCGGGCGCGGTGAGATGGTGTCGGCTGGCACTGCCACACGTTCGGTGTAGTTGCGCTTGGCCAGGCTGCGCGCGGCTTCGCGCCATTGCGGCAGTAGCGGGTCCAGTTGTTCTTCGCCCACTGCGCCGGTGAGCAGAAGAGCGGCCAGCAGGGCAGGGCGGCTGCCCGTGCGCAGGCTGGCGGCACCGCTGCGGCCGGCTTCGGTCAGCTGCCAGGCCCAGGCGTGGGTATCGGCCAGCGGCTCGCCGCGGCGCAAGGGGCCGGGCAGGGCGCTGGCCTGGGCCTCGCCGAGCGGGGCGTGGGTGTAGCGCGCTAGCCACTGCAGCGAGCGGGCCAGTTCATCGACCAGCAGCGGCGCTTGGTCGCACCAGGCCAGTGCCGGGCGCAGGCCGTCGGCCGTGGGCAGTTGGCCGATCTCCACCACCACGCCGATCAACTCGCGTGGCCCGAACGGCACCCGCACCCGGCAGCCGACCCGCACCGGGTCGGCCAGCGGCGCATCGGCCGGAGGCAGATAGTCGAATAACTGCGGCAGCGGCACCGGCAAGGCGACGCGCAGGGTGGCGACGGTCGAAGACATCCGACCAGTCTACCGACCCTGTCCAGAGGCCGGCAGCCGACCCGAACCGGCTCAAATCGGCGCCGGTGCGGCGGCGTTTCTGTGACGGAAGTGATAAATCCGACGTAAACCTATGGGAGGGCTATGGAAACAGGTTTATCCACACCGCCTGTGGATAAAGCTGTGAATTAGTCTTGTGCTCCACGCTGCGACGATGGATTCACTAGCCTTCGCAACCTCTTGGACATTTTTTAGCCAACATGAATAAGTCAATAAATTTCAATCACTTAGGCGTGAAACACGATTGCAACAAAGAAAAAACAACAGTTGACAGACGCCTGTGTATCGGTATGTCCGCCGCTGTGCACAACCCACCGCAGAGATCGGCTCGGGTGGTGTGAAGGCAGAACGCGGCCGGGCCGATCTGTCAAGCCATCGGCGGGGGCCAATCGCGTCGGTATCATGCCGGCCGATGCTGGAGTTCTCATGACCGTAGTCCCCGACGCCCCCGTGACCCCTGCCGCGTTATCTGCCTTCTTGCGCGGTGTCGAACGCCGGGGTCTGGTGCTCGCACAATTGCAATGCGGCGACGTAGCCGCCGCTGAGCGCGCCCTCGCAGCGGCCTTGCGCGCCTTCAGCAGCCAGGCAGCAGGTCGACCGATGGCTGGCTGGCCGATGCGCTTCTGGAGCTTGCTGGCCACCGCGCCACCGCTGCGACGCGAGCCGATGTCGGGCACCTGGCTGCCCCCATTCACCGCGTTGGGCCGGATGCAGACCGCCGACCGCCTGGCCCTGCTGCTGCGGATCGTGGCCGGGCTGGAAGAGGAAGCGGCCAGCGAGGTGCAGGGTATCGAGGCGGCGGACTACCGGCAGTCGCTGGCCGGTGCCTGCCCGCGCGATGCTGCCGGCAACCCGGACGCACAGGCCTGGCGGGCCCTGGCCGAGGCAGCGCAGATGGAACTGCGCGATCTGACCCCGGCCCAGCTGACCCGGCTCAGCCAGCTGCGCGATTCGGCCTTGGCCGGGATGTCGCTGCAGACGGCCGCGCCAGCACCGGCGCCGCAGCGTCCGGCCGCTGCACGCACGCGCCCCAGGCGGCAATGGCAGTGGCCGCAGCTGGAGCGTCGCCATGCAGGCATGGCGCTGGGCGTGCTGGCCTTGGCTCTCTTGCTGGCGGTGCTGGGCTGGTGGTGGACCCACCGCCGGCCGGCGCTACCACCCGAGCCCGTGTCGCAGGCGCCGGCCGGCGTACTGCATGTGACCGACGCGGCACCGGTCTTGGTGGAAGAACTGCCCGCGGCCGACCTGTCCGATGCAGTGGCTAAGCCAGGCATGGACCCGCGCGACCAGGCCATGCTGGCCGACCCCGATCTGGAATTGGTGCGTTCTGCGGATTTCTATGCCTGGTATGCTGCCGGCCACCCGGTGCCGGTGGACGAATCCGGCGCGCATGCCAGCGCGGTCGAGCAGCCTTCCGCCCCGCTGGAGACGGTCGATGATGAAGCCAACTAACTGGTGCGGCCTGTTGCTCTGCGCGATTGCAGGCATTACCGGCGCGCAGACAATGCCGATGCCGCTGGAAGAAGCCAGCGCTGCACCGTCGGCATCCACGCCGGCTGCCCCAGTATCGAGCACAACCCCGAGCGCCGCGCAGCAACGCGCGCGCTGGGAGGCGATGACGCCCGCGCAGCAGGCCGAGCTGCGCGCGCGCTACGCCGCCTGGAAGGGGCTGACTGCAACCGACCGCGTAGTGCTGCGTCATGCACGCGAGCGTCTGCAGGCTTTGCCTGAGGATCAGCAACGCGCGTTGCACACGCAATTCGGCGCGATGGATCGCCTGCATCGCGACGGCTGGCGCCTGGGCTCGCAGGTGGGAGCGTTCTATGCGCAATTACAGCCCCTGATCGGCTACGTGCCGCCGGCCCAGCGCGACGCCATGCTGGCCGCGCTGCGCAGCCTGGATGCCGGCCAGCTGGAGCAACTGGCAGTGCTGGCACAGCGCACCCCGTCCCAGGAGCGCGATGGTTTGCGCGATGCCTTCCTCGTCCAAGCACCGGCCACCCGCAGCACATGGTTGAAGCGGCAGCTGGCGCGTTGATCGGTCGCGGCAGGATTTTGGCGCGGTAGGCGTGCGCGCCATGTTTAAGCTTGCGCGCGCGGCATTGGTGGAAGCGGCTGTTGGCGTCAGATAGCGCGGCCACATACGGCGCACCGCGCGCGCTCAGCCTCACTGCGTCACACGGCGGTCTCAAGAGTCAAGTGCAACAGCTCGAGAGACCTGCTGTTAGCGCAACGTATGGACGGGCAGCCCAGCAGGCCATTGATTGTGCAAAAGTTACGTGAGCCAGTGTTTTGACAGAAAACGCGGGTCTGCAGTGGAGAAAAGTGTTGCACTTGGAACTTGAGTCGGCCCACTGCAATGCGGGTGTTATCGCTCAGTCGCATCCACATCGGCACCGCAGCAAAGACGCGCCGGGCTCGCCACCATCAACAGCGCGGCGGCAACCGTCACGAACACCAGGTACACGCCGCTCAGGCCGATGTACGTGAGCCCGGTCACTGGCCAGGACTGCGCATACACGCATCGCTGCATCCACAGCAGATACACCGGCATCCACACCGTCAGGCCCAACTGCACCAGTCCAAACAACGCCACCACCAGATGCTCCAGATACACCTGCCCGCTGCGCACATAGAACACGCGTAACAGCAGCGCAAACAGCGGCACCAGCACCAGCAACGCAGACGGCACTGCGGCGAAGAACGCGTGATGGAGCAGCTGCGGATTGCTGGGCAGGCGCGGCACGTTGTCGCGGATATGGCTGCGTAGCGTGTTGATCCAGCGGTTGGCGAATTGCGGTAGCGCCGCGTAGTGCAACGGGTTGCTCACCGGGTCCCACGGCTTGCCCATCACCGCAAAGAACGTGCTGTCGCTGTCTGCCTCCGCGGTGGGCACGGCGCTGATCGGGCGCGCATCGGCTTGCAATTGCGCCAAGCGCCTGTGCGCTTCGGCATTGGTGCGCGCAATGCCGGCGTCCACGCTGTCGCGTGCGATGGCGGTCGGCACCACGGTGCGCGTCTGCGTCAGCGTCTCGACCAGTTGACTGCGCAGCGCTTCCACCTGTGTCGGCGTGTGTGCGTGCGCGAAATCCTTGGGCACAGCAGTCTGGCTGGTACCGGGCGGCGTGGCGATATCGTTGTCTGCGTCGGACGCGTGCACGGCGATGCGCGCGATGAAGAACGTCAACAGGCTCAGGATCAGCAACAGCCGCATCGGCGCGGCGTTGGCCGCTCAGCAAGCGCAGCGCCAGGCGTCCGGGCACCAGCAGATCGCGCAGGGTGCGGAAGATGCGCCCATCCAGATGCCAGAACGATTCGAACACTTCTTCCACCGCGTGCGCATCGGGTTGTGCACGCTTTGCCCGCAGGCGTGGCAGAACGCGCCGTGCCGTGCAGTCGAACAGTTTTCGCAATCCGTGGGGTGGTGCGCGGTCAAATGCAGTGACCTGAGCCAGGTCCGGTTGGCGGGTGGTGGGAGGGGCGCGCTGCCGAAGACGCGATTCCGAAGGGACCGCGTTGGCGCACGCTTGCAACGTTTATGCCGCGCTGGTCCGGTCGCAGCAGCCGTCGCGTCTTTTTGCCCGCACGCGCTTACGCGCAGCAGGCTCTACCCATATGCGCGACAAGGCCGCAGTCGGAAAGTAGGGGTAAGATAGCCGGCCCACGCGACCCGGTGCCAGCGCCTCCCGGCACGGCCGTAGTCCACGCAGCAATTGGTTTTCATGTCTGTTTCTTCAGCCCCCCCGTCCGCGACGCCAGGCTTCGCCTCGGAAGTGCGTACCACCGGCCTGCTTGCGTTGCCGCTGGTGCTCGGCCACGTCTCCACCGGCCTGATCGGGTTTGTCGACAACGTCATCGCCGGCCACCACGGCACTGCCACGCTGGCCGCGGTGACCATCGGCACCTCGCTGTTGTGGCTGCCGATGCTGGTGCCGATCGGCACATTGATCTCATTGACCACCTCGGTTTCGCAACTGATGGGCGCCGGCCGCGAGCGCGAGATCGGGCCGCTGTTCCGGCAGGCGCTGTGGCTGTCGCTGGGGCTGAGTGCGCTGATGTTCGTGTTCCTGAGCGTGGTGCCGCCGTTGCTGCCCACCTTCGGGATTGCGCCGGACATCGTGCCCGGCGCCACCGACTTTCTGCATACAGTGCGCTGGGGCGTGCCGGCGCTGACGTTCTACTTTTGCATGCGCTACCTCAGCGAGGGCATGCACTGGACGCTGCCGACCATGCTGCTGGGCTTTGGCGGTTTGCTGGTCCTGGCACCGACGGGCTATGCGCTGACCTATGGCAAGTTCGGCTTCGCCGAGCACGGTGCCGAAGGACTGGGCATGGCCTCGGCCATCACCCTGTGGGTGCAGGCGAGCGTGTTTGCGCTGTACCTGTGGCGCGCGCGGCGCTTTGCGCATCTGCAATTGTTCACCCACCTGGAAGGCCCGCGCTGGCGCGCCATTGGCGAGTTGCTGCGCACCGGCTTGCCGATCGGCATCACCGTGCTGATGGAAGGCGGGTTGTTTATCGTCACCGCGTTGTTGATCGGCCGGCTGGGCTCCACCGAAGCGGCCGCGCACCAGATTGCGATCAACGTCGCGCAGCTGTGTTTCATGATCCCGATGGGCGTGGCCGAGGCCACCACCGTGCGCGTCGGCCATGCGGTGGGGCGTGGCGATCCGCTGGGCATGCGGCGCGCGGCCTGGGCCGGCTATGCGATCGTGCTGGGCACCCAAGCGCTGTCGGCCAGCGCACTGTTGCTGGGCCATGATGCCATCGTCGGCGTCTATACGGACGATGTGGCCGTGGCCGCGCTGGCCTCGGTCTTGCTGCTGTTTGCCGCCACATTCCAGTTTCCCGATGGCATCCAGGTGCTCTCGGCCGGTGCGCTGCGCGGGCTCAAGGACACCCATGTGCCAATGTTCCTGGCAATGTTTTCGTACTGGGGCGTGGGCATGCCGATCGGCGCCGGGCTCGGCCTGGGGCTGGGCTGGGGGCCGCAGGGCATGTGGGTAGGCCTGATTCTGGGCCTGACGGTGGCCTCGCTCCTGATGGGGCTGCGCTTTCGCCAGACCAGCCGGCGGCTGACCGCCACCGCGACACCCTGACTTCCAGCGCATGCCGCGCGCGCTGCGCAGCCGGTATGCTGGGCACCATCGATTTGTATGCAGCGTCTTTCGACGGAGTTTTCCATGAACCATCCCGTGCGTCGCAGTCCCATCGCCAGCTTCTTCGTCGGCCTGTGGGATGTGATGAATTTCACCCGGCGCCTCATTTTCAACCTGGTGTTCTTCGGTTTCCTGTTTATGCTGCTGCTGGTGTTCGTGGTGGCGCTCGCGCGTGGCGACGGCACTAAGCCGCTGGCTGAGCGCACCACCCTGGTGATCAACCCGGAAGGCACGCTGGTCGAGCAGTTCAGCGCCGACCCGGTAAGCCGGTCGCTGGCCAAGGCAGTGGGCGACAAGAGCGCTCAAGAAGTGCAGCTGCGCGACCTGGTGCGGGTGATCGAGGCGGCCGGCAAAGATCGCAAGATCGAGCGCGTGCTGTTGAATCTGGACAAGTTCCAACCGTCCGGTTTCGCTTCGCAGCGCGAAGTGGCCGCTGCGCTGCAGAAGCTGCGTGCCTCCGGCAAGCAGATCGTGGCCTTCAGCGAGAGCATGAGCCAGGGCCAGTACCTGCTTGCCGCGCAGGCTAACGAGGTGTATCTGGATCCGATGGGCAGCGTGCTGCTGGAAGGCCTCGGCCGCTATCGCCAGTACTTCCGCGAAGGCCTGCAGGACAAGCTCGGCGTGGACGTGCATCTGTTCCGCGTGGGCGAGTACAAGTCCGCCGCCGAGCCGTACATCCTCGACGCGGCCTCTGCCGATGCCAAGGAAGCGGATCTGTTCTGGATGAACGATGTGTGGCAGCGCTATCTGGCCGACGTGGTCACTGCGCGCAAGCTGAGCCCGGCGCAGCTGACCGCCGGTATCGACACGCTGCCTGAGGGCGTGGCCGCCGCCGGTGGCGACCTGGCCAAGTTCGCGCTGCAGCAGAAGCTGGTGGACGGGCTCAAGACCCGCGAGGAAGTCGATGCGTTGCTGGTCAAGCGCGGCGTGGCCGATAGCGATGCCGAAAGCGGTTTCCGCAACATCGGTTTCAACGATTATCTGAGCCAGTTGCAGGCGCAGGATTCGCCGATGGACAGCCGCCCGCAGGTGGCGGTGGTGGTGGCGACCGGCGAAATCAGCGGCGGTGAACAGCCGGCCGGTCGCATCGGTGGCGAGTCCACCGCGGCGCTGCTGCGCCAGGCGCGTGACGACGAGAAAGTGAAGGCGGTGGTGCTGCGCGTGGATTCGCCCGGCGGCGAAGTGTTCGCCTCCGAGCAGATCCGCCGCGAAGTGGTCGCACTCAAGCAGGCCGGCAAGCCGGTGGTGGTCTCGATGGGCGATCTGGCCGCTTCCGGCGGTTATTGGATCAGCATGAATGCCGATCGCATCTACGCCGACCCGTCGACCATCAGCGGTTCCATCGGCATCTTCGGCATGGTGCCGAACCTGACCCGCGCGCTGGACAAGATTGGCGTGCATACCGACGGCGTGGGCACCACGCGGTTCGCTGGTGCGTTCGACATCACCCGGCCGCTGGATCCGGCCGCCGGCCAGGTTATCCAGGCGGTGATCAACAAGGGTTACGCCGATTTCACCGGCAAGGTGGCGCAGGCGCGCCACCAGTCGGTGGACGCGATCGACAAGGTTGCGCGTGGCCGTGTGTGGAGCGGCGCGCAGGCCAAGGAGCGTGGGTTGGTGGATGCGTTCGGCGGCATGTCCGAAGCGGTGGCCGATGCGGCCGACCGCGCCAAGCTGAGCCGTGGCAAGTTCCGCGTGCGCTATGTGGAAAAGCCGGCCACGCCGTTCTCGCAGTTCATGAACGGGTTCGCCGGCAGCCGCATGGGCGCATGGATGCTGAGCGACTCGGGCATGGCACGCGCACTTGTGGCCCGCGCGTTGCCGGAAGTGGACACGCAGCTGCGCTTTGTCGAAAGCGCCGTGCACGACAGCAAGGCGGGTGGCACGCCGGTGAAATCGCTGGCGTATTGCTTCTGCGGATTCTGATGCGGCGCGTTTGAGCAGCACCTGATGCGTCGCAACGCCGGCCATGTGCCGGCCTTGCTGTGTTGCAGGCGGATGATGCGGTGTGCGACGGCCGAACGAAGCAAGCAGACGGCAGGACGCTTGATTCAAATCGTCGGCGCGCACATCAGGTCGCGACGCCAGCAGATTGCGGACCTCCGATTCCGCTACTGCGTGGCGGCGTCGATCGCCTTGCGCTGCTCTTCGGCGGCCTGATCGGTCGAGGCCTGCACCGCGTGCGCCTTGTTCAGCGGCTCCTGAATGTGGTCGCGCAGCGCGGTGGCCTGGGGATCGGGCTTCTGTTCGGTGGGCGCGGGCTGCGGCCGCTGACAGGCGCTCAGCGACAACGCCAGGCCGGCTGCAAGCATCCAATGCATCTTCATCGTCGTGACCTCGCTCGGGGTGGCGGTATCCTAACGCTTGGGCCACGCATGCGCGTCAACTGCGCAGCAGCGGCCGTTTTCCTGCGTCTTGAAGAGGGGTACCCACGTGACAACGCACCGTTGGCGGCTGGATGGACAGACCGCCCTCATCACCGGCGCCAGCGCCGGGATTGGCCTTGCCATTGCGCGCGAACTGCTCGGCTTCGGCGCCGACCTGCTGATGGTGGCCCGCGATGCCGATGCCCTGGCGCAGGCGCGCGATGAACTTGCCGAGGAATTTCCCCAGCGCGAACTGCACGGGTTGGCCGCCGATGTTTCCGACGATGAAGAGCGCCGCGCGATCCTGGATTGGGTGGAAGACCACGCCGACGGCTTGCATCTGCTGATCAACAATGCCGGCGGCAACGTCAGCCGCGCCGCGATCGATTACACCGAAGACGAGTGGCGCGGCATCTTCGAAACGAATGTGTTTTCCGCATTCGAATTGTCGCGTTATGCGCATCCGTTGCTGACGCAACATGCTGCGTCAGCGATCGTCAATGTCGGCAGCGTCTCGGGCATCACCCATGTGCGCAGCGGCGCGCCGTACGGCATGACCAAGGCGGCGTTGCAGCAGATGACGCGCAACCTGGCGGTGGAATGGGCCGAAGACGGCATCCGCGTCAACGCGGTGGCGCCGTGGTACATCCGCACACGCCGCACCTCCGGGCCGTTGTCGGATCCGGATTACTACGAGCAAGTGATCGAACGCACCCCGATGCGCCGCATCGGCGAACCGGAGGAGGTGGCCGCTGCAGTAGGATTTCTATGTTTGCCAGCCGCCAGTTACATCACCGGCGAATGCATCGCGGTAGATGGCGGATTCTTGCGTTACGGGTTTTAGGCGCAGGCAACAAAGCACCTGTGTCGCGACGATGGACAGCGCAGGGAGGTTGACCGGCCCGTTCCTGCACACGCTGGCTCCGAGCGCGTCTGGCGGAATGACGCTGGCGATTGCTCGCCTTTGCTGCAGATCTCGCTGCGCCGATCACACGAGAGGTGTGCTTAGGGCGTTGCGGTCGGATTGGCGCAGCGGCTTTCGTCGAGTACCCGGCGCATCTGATCAAAGCGCTCTTTGCGTTCGGTCGCTTGCGCTTCGTCGGAGAAGCGCCAGGTGGATTCGGCCTGCTCGGCACGTTTGCGCCACGCCTCGCACAAGCTTTGGTCCGGTACCGGCGCGCAGCGGTCGGTAACCACCTCGCACGCGCTACCGCCACCGGTCGCAGGCCCGCCCGCCAGATTAGTCGTCTGCATTGGCAGGCAGCGCGTGGCTGGCTCGCGATCTTCGGTGAAGTAACGCCCGTTGTCGTGCGTGGTGCACTCGAACAGCGGTGGCGGCGGCAGCGTCGAGGTAGAGGTCAACGCCGGTGCCGGTGGTGCGACGGGCGTGGTCGGTGCAACTGGCGCCGATGCAACGGCTGGCGCAGCAACGCGTTGTTGCGGCGCTGGCGTCGCACGTGCTGGCGATGCGGTTGCTCCGCCTGGCGCGAATGGCACCGCCGCCGGTGCGGTCATGAGCTTCTTCTGTTGTTGCATGCCTTTCGGGCACGGCATGTTTTGCACCGTCAGCGCACCGGTGGGATCGGTACAGCGATAGATCGCCACTTCCTGCGCGTCGGCCAGCGAACCCATCGCGGTCACGCTCAACGCCATCATTCCCAACAGCCGCCAGCGCCTCATGCGCCGCCACAATCGCGTTGCTGGCGCGCTTCGATGCCGCGCTGTTCGCGGCTGAGATCCTCGCGCTCGCTCTGCAGCGCGCTGTTATAGCGGCGGATCAGCTCCCAGCGGCGGTCGGCCAGGCGCGCGCAGACTTCCTGTGCAGGCAGCGCATGGCATTCGTCGCGGATCTGCACATTGCCGTACGGCACGATCACCGTGCCGCCGTAGCCGCCGTCGTTGTAACCGCCCTGATAGCCGCCTTGGTCGGTGTCTACACCGATGCTTGCGCTGCCGCGGATGCTCCCCCGTCCGGAGCCGCCCTGCACCGAGATCGCTGGGCGCGGGCTGACCGAGATCGGCGGGCGCTGGATGCCGCCGCCATTCACCGGGCGACCAATGCCATTGCCCACATACGCCGGTCCCCAGGTTGGCACCCAGCGCGGATTGCCTTCCGGGCTGTCGCTTGTGTAGCGGTTGCCGTCTTCGGTGGTGCACTCGTACATCGGCTGTGGCGGTTGCACGGTGACGATGCGGACCTCGCGCGCGGGCGCTGCGGCGACCTGTGCCGGTGGCTCCGCACGCGCTGGACGCGGCGGTGGGTCCTGCGGGCGCTGCATGTCCAGCACCTGCTGGCGACCGCTGCTGCAGGGCGCGTCCTGCAGGGCGACGGTGCCGGTGCTGCTCACGCAGCGATAGACCCGCACATTGGGGTCGGGTTTGCTCGCTGGGGTGGCGGCCGACGCAGGCAGCGCCGCGGCCAGTAGCAGAAGAGTCAGGACGGTACGCATGACCGCAGTGTGCGCGCCTGTGCGGCTGCCGCAAAGGGGCTCGGCTGAACGGAGTGCAGGGGAGACGTGGCAACACGCCACGGGGCGGCGAACTGCTGCCGAAGGGCGTAGGCAGCCATCAGGTGGGCATCACAGCGCGAAGGCACACAGATGTGCGACCGACATGCGGAACCGAACAGGAGCGAACGCAGCGAGTGGCAGTGCATTCGTTTGTCAGCTGCGCTCAGTCGCGCAGGATCTGGCCGCTGCGCGCGTCGCGGATCCGGGTTGGCTGCGCCAGCGCGCCCACCTCGCCGTCCACGACGCCGTCGATCGTTGCCAGCAAGGCCGGTTCCAGTGCAGCGCGGCTGCGCGCTGGCGGCTCGCCAGCCAGGTTGGCGCTGGTCGACACAAGTGGTGCTCCCCAGGCCGCGCACAGCGCTGCCACGACCGGATGGGCGCTGATGCGTACCGCCAGTCCGTCATGCTCGCCGGTGACCCAGCGCGGCGCACGTGCGGTGACGGGCAGGATCCAGGTATGCGGGCCGGGCCAGCTGGCCAGCACGTCCTGCCGGCGTGCCGGCGCCAGTGCATCGATGTCGACCCAGTCGCGCAGCACGTCCACGCGCGAGGTCACCACGATCACACCCTTGTCGACCGGGCGCCGCTTGATCTCGAGCAGCCGCAGTACGGCCGCTTCCTGGCGCGGGTCGCAGCCCAGGCCCCACACCGCTTCGGTGGGGTAGGCGATCACGCCGCCCTGGGTCAGCGTGGCGACAGCGTTATCCAGGGTGAGTATGTGGGTCATGCTGCGTCTTTTAGTCTGCGGCCTTGCTCACGGTCTTCTTGACCACGCGCTTGGTTCCTTTCTCGGCAGCCGCTTTCTTGGCCGGCGCCTTCTTTGCAGCGGTCTTGCTGGCCGCCGTCTTGGTCGCGGTTTTCTTGGCTGCGGGCTTCTTTGGCGCCGAATCCTTGACCGCGTTCTTCTTGAGCGTGGCCTTCTTGGCGCCAAAGCCCTTGCGCACCGGCTTGCCGGTATCGGCCAGCAACTGCTGCACTTCTTCGAACGTCAGCGACGCCGGCTCGCGATCCCTGGGGATCTTGCCGTTGAGCTTGCCATCGCTGATGTACGGACCGAAGCGGCCATTGAGCACCTGGATGTCGCTGCCTTCGAAGTCCTTGATCACGCGGTTGCGCGCAATCTCTTCCTTCTCTTCGATCAGGAACACCGCACGCGCCAGGTCGATGGTATACGGGTCGTCTTCCTTCTTCAGCGACGCATACACGCTGCCACGGCGCGCAAACGGGCCGAAGCGTCCGATGCCCACGCTGACATCCTGGTCCTTGTCCTGGCCCAGTGCGCGCGGCATCTTGAACAGTTCCAGGGCGTCTTCGATCGAGATCGAATAGATGCTCTGGCCCGGACGTAGCGACGCAAACGTGGGCTTATCTTCGTCTTCCACGCTGCCGATCTGCACCATCGGGCCGAAGCGGCCGATGCGCGCGCTGACTTCCTTGCCGCTGACCGGGTCGGTGCCGAGCACGCGCACGCTGCCGGCGTCGGTCTTGTCCAGCGAATCCTTCTTGTCCTCGACCAGTTCCTTGAACGGGCCCCAGAACTTCTCCATCAACGGGATCCACTCTGCCTCGCCACGCGAGACCGCATCCAGGTCGTCTTCGAGCTTGGCGGTGAAGTCGTAATCCACGTAGCGGGTGAAATGCCCGGAAAGGAACTTGGATACCGCACGGCCGACGTCGGTGGGGCGGAAGCTGCGGCCTTCCATCTCGACGTACTTGCGGAACTGCAGGGTCTGGATGATCGAGGCGTAGGTGGAGGGACGGCCGATGCCGTATTCCTCCAGCGCCTTGACCAGCGCCGCTTCGGTGAAGCGCGGCGGCGGCTGGGTGAAGTGCTGGTCGGTGACGATGCGGTCCAGCGGGATGTTGTCGCCGGCCTTCATCAGCGGCAACTTGCGGCCTTCGTCCTCGTCCTCGCTGCTCTTGGTGTCCTTGCCTTCCTCATAGACGGCCAGGAAGCCGGGGACCACCACCGTGGTGCCGCTGGCGCGGAATACGTGCTCGCTTCCGGCCGACAGATCCACGCTGACGGTGTTGAGCGTGGCCGGAATCATCTGGCAGGCCACGGCGCGGCGCCAGATCAACTCATACAGGCGGCGCTCGTCGTCGGACAGGAAGCGCGCCACCTGTGCCGGCGTACGCAGTGCCGAGGTCGGGCGCACCGCTTCGTGGGCTTCCTGCGCGTTCTTGGATTTGGTGGTGTAGGCGTTGGGCTGGTCCGGCAGCGAGGCGGTGCCGTAATCGCGCGCGATCACGTCGCGGATTTCCGACAGCGCGTCCTGCGACAGGTTCACCGAGTCGGTACGCATATAGCTGATCAGGCCGACCGAGCCTTCGTCGCCCAGCGCCACGCCTTCGTACAACTTCTGCGCCACCTGCATGGTCTTGCGGGTGGTGAACCCGAGCTTGCGCGAAGCTTCCTGCTGCAGCGTGGAAGTGGTGAACGGCGGGGCAGGGCGACGCTTGCGCTCCTTGCTGGCCACATCGGTCACATGCAGCACGCCTTGCGCGGCCTGCTGGATGCGCAGCCGCGCCGCTTCTGCGGTGTCGCCGTCGGTGACGGTGAACTGCTCGAATTTCTGCCCGTCCAGCTTGATCAGCCGTGCATTGAAAGCCTGCGATGGATGCCGGCAATGCGCATCGATGGACCAGTATTCGCGCGCGATGAAGGCTTCGATCTCTTCTTCGCGCTCCACGATCATGCGCAGCGCCGGCGACTGCACGCGACCGGCCGACAACCCGCGCTGCACCTTGCGCCACAGCACCGGCGACAGGTTGAAGCCGACCAGATAATCCAGCGCGCGGCGCGCCTGCTGCGCATCCACCAGGTCGGCGGCGATCGCGCGCGGCTTGAGCATGGCTTCCTTGATCGCGCGCGGGGTGATTTCGGTAAACACCACCCGCTGCATCGGCTTGTCCTTGAGCAGGCCCCGCTCTTTCAGGATCTCGGCAATGTGCCAGCTGATCGCCTCGCCCTCGCGGTCCGGGTCGGTCGCCAGAAAGATGTCGTCGGCGCCCTTGGCAGCACGCGCGATGGCTTCGACATGCTTCTCGTTCTTCTCGATCAGGTCGTAACGCATCGCAAAGCTGTTGTCCGGATCGACCGCGCCTTCCTTGGGGACCAGGTCGCGCACGTGCCCATACGAGGCCAGGACGGTGAAGTCCTTGCCGAGGTATTTATTGATCGTCTTGGCCTTGGCGGGCGATTCGACGATGAGCAGGTGCTTGGGCATGGTGGCAACTTCTTGGGGCGGAGCCCGGGGGGCGGGTAGCGTGGCCTAATTGGCCGGTCGAGGGAAGCAGATCGGTTGTTTCCCACGCGTTAACGCCCGGGAAGTGCTCCCGGGCGTTCAGTTATCTTATGAGAAAGATCACCGCGGACGCCGCCGTGTCAAGCGACGAGCGCCGTGAATTGCTAGCTCCGGCTCATTCCGATCGCCGCCAGCATGAAAGCCACGGCCACCACCGACAGCACCTGGATCACCGCGTAAATGGCCAGAACCACGATGGACACGGTATCCAGACCCCTGGATTGCCGTTCCGGATATTCGGTGAAGGCCCAACGGTCCACGACCAGGGTGTCGCAGACCTTGTCGTGCGGAGCCTGCTTGCGCTCGGTCATGCCGGCCATGAACGCGGCCACGATCACGCCGATGCCCAGGGTAAGCACGCTGATCAACTTATAGGCCAGATAGCGCAGCACATTGCGCCAGAATCCGACGCGGCCACCGTGACTGTCGGCGCGCACCAGCTTGATGCCGCAGGCGAGCTTGCCCAGGCTGGCCTGGTGCCGGCTGGACTGCATCCAGGCGAAATACAGCGTCGGGATCGCCAGAACGATGCCGCAGGACATCACCAGGATGGCGATGCCGAGCGCACTGCCAGCGTCCAGCGCCGAACCCCAGTCGCCGCGCGTGGTGACCAGCGCCACCACGAACACCAGCGGGATCACGATCAGGTACACCGCAACGGTGGTGATCAGGCTATCGAGAATGCTGGCGGCCACGCGCCGCCACAGGCCGGCGTAGACCACCGGCGCGTCCTGCAGCGCGACGCTTGCGGTCGGCGCGGCGAGGGCCGGGGCGTCCCAGGCGCTTGGAAGCGGTGCGGGCGCCGCTGCCGGGGTATACCCCGGTGTCGATGTCGCGTCCTGGGCTGTGATTGGGGTCGGGCCTGACGTCAGCGGCGTGGCCGCCGCGTCTATCGGCGCGGTGGACCACGCCGACGCATCCGATGATGGGCCTTGGTCGCGTGGCAGGTGTCCTGGGGAGTCGACGGTTTGGTGGTCATCGGCACGGTCAGTCGCGGCAGCATCATTAACACTGGCGATGCCGCCGCCAGTCACTGCCGGCGGCCACGGCGATGTCTCCGCAGCGTGGTCGTGTGGCTGTGAGGTCGCAGCTGGCGACGCGGTGGCTGAGGCGCTGTCGCCGGAATGCGCAATCGACAATGGCGCTTCGCTCGGCACATCCGCAGGCGTCGGCCCGCTGGCCTCGGTCGTCGCCCACACCGCGCTGTCCAGACCCAGCTCGGCTGCGACCTCGTGCAGCGCCACCCACTGTGCCAGGCCCTCGCGCCATACCAGGCTGGAACGGTCGATGATGCCCTGCGACAGACGCCTGCGAAGCGTGTCCGTGTCCACCGGCCCCTGGCGCTGCCGCTGTGCGTCGGCGTAATACCACTGTGTCATGTTGTCTCCTTAACGTGTAGCAATCGGCATGCAGCAGGCGGTCAGCCGCGGCAATTAGGTGGAAGTTGGGTATCGTCGATTTCGGAACTGCAGTGCCAACTGCCGGCATCTGCATCCAGCTCCAGCCACAGTGCCTTGCCATCGATTTTGGCCGACCTGGGCGCATGGATGAGCGCTTCGATACCGCATTCGCTGCTGTCGAAACGGCC
Organism: Xanthomonas sp. JL1; assembly: GCF_038405005.1. Lineage (NCBI taxonomy): Bacteria > Pseudomonadati > Pseudomonadota > Gammaproteobacteria > Lysobacterales > Lysobacteraceae > Xanthomonas > Xanthomonas sp. JL1. The sequence continues at coordinate 18,881 of NZ_JBBYGR010000045.1, forward strand.
GATGCGCAAGCTGCTCAACCGCTCGCTCGCGTACTGCTCGGGTGGCTTGAAGCCGGGGTCGCCATTGACCGGGCAGCGGCCTTCGCTCGCGAGAAATTCGGCGATCTGCGGCTTTAATGGCGTCAACTCAGCCATCACCTCGGCCAACTTGGCGCGGCCCAAATAATCGTGGTAAGCCGGAAACGCGATCGCGGCGAGCATGCCGATCACGCCGACTAGCACAAAGACGCCGACCACCGCGCCGAGCACTGCAACCAGCGGCCAGGCAGGGCGGTTACTGCGCGGCTGCGCTGGTGCTACGGACCAATAGGTAAGCGGCGGCTGTGCCGCAGCACGCGGCAACGGCGGCGGAACCGCAGCCGCACGCACATCCGTGGCAACGGGTGGGCCAAGCGTGTCGGCACAGGCAGACAGCGGCAACCAGGGGTCCAGCCCTGCGCGCCAGACCAGCGTATCCAGGGCGATCACACGATCACGATACAGGCCCAGCAAGGTGTCTTTGGCCACCGGACCGTGCCGATGGCGGTGAACATCGGCGTAATACCAACTGCGCATCCCCGTCCCCTTGCACGCACATCCGTGGCGGCTTCAACACTCAGTGTACGGGTTCAGGCTCGTCCAGGAACATCTGGGTTTCCATCCAGGCGTAGGCTGCCTCGGCACCTGGCTGGTTGAACAACACCATCAGCACTACCCATTTGAGGTCGTCCAGATCCAGTTCGTCCTGATCCAGCGCCATGGCGCGGTCCAGTACCAACTCGCGCTGATCGGCGTCGAGAATGCGGTGTTGTTCGAGGAACAGCAGGAATCCGCGGCAGTCCACATCGAGCTTGTCCAGCTCCTGCCCGTGATAGATACGCACCGGTCCATCGACATGCGGGCGCGCGACGCTGGGCCGCTGCTCGGAGAGCGCGTCCAGCCAATCGAAGGCTTTGCTGATTTCTGCGGGGCTGAAACCTGCCTGGATCAGGCCATTTTGAAGTGAGTCACGGTCACGGACCAGGTCCGCGTCTTCGCTGAAATAATGTTCAAACAGGTACAGCAATACATCGAGAATGCTCTCTTTCATTGCCCTCGGCCTGCGTCGCGGGACGCTGTGGAGGTGAAGAAACTAAGGATTGCGGGTATAGCGACCGTGCTCGGTGACCACGTCTCCCTCAAGTTCCATGATGAGCAGCATGGAGGACAGCGCGGCGGCCGTCAATTCGGTGCGCTGCACCAATGAATCCATAGGGGTTGGGTCATGGCCCAGCGCTTGCCACAAGCGCTGGTAGTCGGGATCGGAACGGGCTGGACCAGCGCCGGCCGTTGTCTTCCTGGGCAATTCAGTGGGGGCCGCCAGGCGCTCGCGCAAGGCGCTGGCCAATTCGCCCGACAGCTGGCCCAGTCCCTCGATGACCTGTGCGGGCTCCTGCGCCAGCGTGGCACCCTGCCGGATCAGGTGATGGCAGCCGCGCGCGAGCGGATTGTGCAAGGAGCCGGGCAGGGCGAACACCTCGCGTCCGGCTTCGGCCGCCAGCCGGGCGGTGATGAGTGCACCCGAGCGCATTGCCGCTTCGACCACCAGCGTCCCCAGTGCCAACCCGGCGATGATGCGGTTGCGGGCCGGAAAGTGCGCCGCGACCGGGGCGGTGCCTGGCAGGTACTCGCTGACCACCGCGCCGCCTGATTCAGCGATCCGATCGCGCAAACCCTGGTGCCGCTCGGGATAGGCGACATCGGTACCGGTGCCGACCACCGCCACGGTGATGCAATCGCGCTGGGCCAATGCGGCTTCATGCGCGATCGCGTCCACACCTGCGGCCATGCCACTGACGATGCTAAGCCCTGCGCTTGCCAGGCTGGAGGCGAATGCGCGGGTGTGATCGCGGCCGCCGGCAGTGGCCGAGCGGCTGCCGACCACCGCCACTCCCGGGTGCCAGAGCGCATTGGGGTCGCCGTCCACGAACAAGGCCATTGGCGGGTTGGCGATATGGCGCAGTAAGGCCGGGTAATCCGGGTCGTGCCAGCCAATCAGGTGGTGCCCGGGTTGCTCGCACCAACGCAACGCCGCGTCCAGCGCATGCGGATCAGGGGTTTGCAGCAGTGCAGATTGCGCCTCATCACAACCGGCAAAACGCCACGCCTCAGGTCCGGCTGCCAGGCTCTCAACGGCTGATCTGAACGAGTTCAGCATTTTTCGCCGCGGTGGGGTGCGGCCACCTGCCAGCAGCAGGATCAGGAGTGCGCGTACGTCGGGAGCGATCAGGGCCATGCATTCAGGTTAGGCCGCAAACAACGACGGCGCCCTCGGGCGCCGTCGCGTTGATGCATCGGAACTTTCGCTTACTGCGCGTCAGGATGCTTGACGAAATAGCCCAGGCCGGTCGGCTTGACGCTTTCCATCACCAGCGCATAGCTGACCTTGTCGAAGGTGCGGAACACCATCGCATGCGAGGCGTACTCGTCGGGCAGGCCGACGGTGGAGCCGGACGGGCCGCTGAAATCGTCGTCGGTCCGCGAGAAGCGCGAGTGCTTCACGCGGTCGCTGACGGTACGGCCCTTGCGCCAGATCGAAAACACCGTGCCGTTGTTGATGCCTTCGCGGGCGCCGCCGGAGATGGCGATCACATCGCGGCTGCCGCCGACGATGAAGGCATCGGAGATGGCAAGCACCCGCAGTTCGGTCTGCAGCGCCTGTTCCGACGGCGGATGCGGGATGAACTGCAGGTCGTACGGCTGCGCTTCGACCGCGACGATGCGATCGCCGGCCCGCACTTCGCGGCCGCTGTCCTGCAGCAGCAACGTCGCCGCCTTGGAGTTGCCGCCCGCTGCGCTGCGGGTGATGGTGCCAATGTTGACCTGCGCCAGCTCATAGCCGAGGAACTCACGGCGCTTACTCGGCGCGATGAAGCTCTTCCAGATGTTGCCGGAGCCGGCGGTGATGTTGCCGGCCGCGTCCAGGTCTTCGTTGTGCTTGGGCAGACTGAACTTCACGGTCGGGCGCACCACCGCAAAGCGCTGGCCCGGCTGAGCGTTTTCCAGCCCGACCACGTAGGCGACCTGGCCGGTGGTGGCGCGCGAACGCCCGCCTTCCAGGCCGACAACGTAAGGCAGCCGATCAAAGTCGTCGACCACGCGCAGGTTTTTCAGGAACGGCTCGACGTCCGCCAATGGAATGGCATTGATCGGCGCTTCCTGGCGCGGGCCGGGCTGGATCGTGCCTTTGCCGACGCGGTCCAGGTAGGCCAGGCTGATCACGTCGCCCGGATAGATCTGGTGCGGATTCTGGATTTGCGGATTGGCTTGCCAGATTTCCGGCCACAGCCATGGTTTTTGCAGGAAACGCCCAGCGATGTCCCACAAGGTATCGCCCTTGCGGACCACATAGGTGTCTGGATGCTCGCCCACCGCTTGCGCGGCAGCGTAGGTCGCGACGGTCAACATCGCCGCAGCAACGACCGTACGAAGTCGGATTAACATTGAGTACCTTCTTGCCTGATTCCCCAACAGGTCCGTGCACTATAGTCCAGAAACAGGGGCGCCACGCAAGCATTGCGCTAGAATGACACCGTCTTGCCGGCGCAGCGCCGGTGTTTCCAGACGGGTAACCCCATGGTTTTGCTCCCAATTCTCGAGTTTCCCGACCCGCGGCTGCGCACCAAGGCCTTGCCGGTCGACTCTGCCGAGCTTGCCAGCCAGGCGTTCCAGGCGCTGCTGGATGACATGTTCCAGACCATGTACGAGGCGCCGGGCATCGGCCTGGCTGCCAGTCAGGTGGACGTGCACAAGCGTTTCATGGTCATCGACGTCAGCGACGAGAAGAATCTGCCGCAGGTGTTCGTCAACCCGGAAATCGTGAGCAAGCAGGGCGAGCAGCTGTGTCAGGAAGGCTGCCTGTCGGTACCCGGCATTTATGCCGATGTCAGCCGCGCCGATGCGATCACGGTGCGCTATCTCGACCGCCAGGGCCAGGCGCAGGAACTGCATGCCGACGGGCTGCTGGCCGTGTGCATCCAGCACGAAATGGACCACCTGGACGGCAAGCTGTTCGTAGATTATCTCTCGCCGCTCAAGCGCGAAATGGTGCGCAAGAAGCTGGCCAAACAGCGCAAGCATGTGGCTTGAGGGCGGGGATTGGAGAGTCGGGATTTGGGGTTTGCAAAAGCGGGTTACTGCTGGTCTTTGAGTCTGCTGGTTTCAAATCGTTGAGCGCTCATCTTGGTGCGATCTCATGGCTATGCCGGCGGATCGCTAGTGCGCCACGTCCGGGGGCAGATGGCCCTCGAACTTCGGATGCGGGATGCGTGATTGATAAGCCGCTGCCAGCACCACATTCTCGGTTGCGGCTCGCGCTTCGCAGTGCGCTCGATCGATGAGGGATTACGCAGGTTCTGGCGGCGGGGTGCCGAATCTTCCGGCGCGAATCCCGCTTCCACCTCTCAGCTCTACATTACTCTCGCCCCGGTCAACACCCCCGCCGTTGCGACTCCCCACTCACCACTCCCGAATCCCAGCTCTATGAGAATCATCTTTGCCGGTACGCCGGATTTCGCTGTCGCTTCGTTGCGCGCTGCCGCGCAGCGGCATGAGGTGGTGGCGGTCTACACCCAGCCGGATCGGCCCGCCGGGCGCGGCCGCGGGTTGACGCCCTCGCCGGTCAAGATCGAGGCGATTGCGCGCGGCATTGCGGTGTTCCAGCCGCAGACGCTGCGTTCGCCCGAAGCGCTGGCGACGCTACGTTCGCTCAATGCGGACCTGATGGTGGTGGTGGCCTACGGATTAATTCTGCCCAATGCGGTGCTGGCTGTGCCAACCCATGGCTGCTGGAACGTGCATGCCTCGCTGCTGCCGCGCTGGCGTGGCGCGGCGCCAATCCAGCGCGCGATCGAGGCCGGCGATACCGAGACCGGGGTGTGCCTGATGCAGATGGAAGCCGGGTTGGATATCGGCCCGGTGCTGCTGTCGCAGCGCATCGAGATCGGCGAGCAGGAAACCGGCGGCCAGCTGCACGACCGCCTGGCTGCGTTGGGGGCGCAGGTATTGTCCGACGGCCTGGGCCTGCTGCGCGCCGGCATCCGTCCGGTGGCGCAACCGCAGCCGGCTGAAGGCGTGACCTATGCGCATAAGCTGGACAAGGCGCAGGCGCGGCTGGATTGGGCGCAGCCGGCGCAGGAACTGGCGCGGCGCGTGCGGGCGTTCAACCCGTGGCCGGTGGCCGAGGCGATCCTGGCTGGCGAGCGCGTGCGACTGCATGGCGCAGTCGCGTTGGAGCTGGCGCATCAGCAGCCGCCCGGCAGCCTGCTGGCGGCCAGCAAGCAGGGCATCGACATCGCGTGCGGTCAGGGTGCGCTGCGGGTGCGGGTGCTCCAGCGCGAGGGGGGCAAGGCGATCACCGCCGCCGATTATCTCAACGCGCGGCGCGACCTGCTGGCGCTGCGCTGATGTCGGCCGAGACCTCAACCGCCGCCGGCATCGCCTCGCGCCTGGCCGCCGCACGCGTTCTGACCGCCGTGTTCGATCAGGGCCGCTCGCTGAAAGCCGAACTGGCTGCGACCTTGCCCGGTATCGGCGATCCGCGCGACCGCGCACTGGTGGAGGCGATCTGCTTTGCGGTGATCCGCCGTCGCCCGGCGTATGACGTCGCGCTGCGGCAATGGCTGGAACGGCCGCTGCCGCCCCGCGATGCAGAACTCAAGGCGCTGCTGATGGTCGGCTTCGCCCAGCTCGACGTGCTACAACTTCCCGCGCACGCGGCGTTGTCGGCCACCGTGGATGCATGCCGCGCGCTGGGCCGGCCACGTCAGGCCGGCATGGTCAACGCGATCTTGCGACGCGCCCAGCGCGAAGGGTTTCCGGCGGTATCGGATGATGCCGGCTGGCCGTCGTGGCTGCGCAAGCAGGTGCGCGCCGATTGGGGCGAGCGTGCAGAAGGCATTTTTATCGCGAGTGCGCAGATGGCGCCGATGTGGCTGCGTGTGCAGCATTCGCGGATCGACCCGGCGGCCTACGTCGCACGGCTGGCCGAACTGGGCATTAGCGCGCAGACAGACGTGGTGTTGCCGGATGCGGTGCGCCTGCACAGCGCCGTGCCGGTGAGCCAGTTGCCGGGCTTTGCCGACGGCGATGTTTCGGTGCAGGACGGCTCTGCGCAGCAGGTGGCCGATGCGCTGACGCTGGCGCCGTCGGCACGCGTGCTAGATGCCTGCGCCGCGCCGGGCGGCAAGGCGGCGCATCTGCTGGAACGCCATCCCGGGTTGCAGCTCGCCGCGCTTGATGTGGATGCGCGTCGCCTGGAGCGCGTGCAGCAGACCTTGCAGCGCAGCGTGCCGAGCGCACAGGTCGCATTGCAGGCAGCCGACGCCGCCGACACGGATGCATGGTGGGACGGCCAACCGTTCGATGCGGTGTTGCTGGATGCGCCCTGTTCGGCCACCGGCGTAGTGCGGCGTCAACCGGATGTGCTGCTGCACCGGCGTGCCGACGATATCGATGCATTGTGCGCGCTGCAGGCGCGGCTGCTGGATGCGACCTGGCGCACGCTGCGCCCGGGTGGGCAGTTGCTGTACACCACCTGCTCGCTGTTGGCGCGCGAGAACCAGACCCAGGTCGACGCATTCCTGCAACGCACCCCTGACGCACAGGCGCAGCCCCTGGGTGCGCAGTTCGGGCATGCAGCCGGGCCCGGGCGTCAGCGCTTTCCAGGCGAGCAGCACTGCGACGGATTTTTCTACGCGCTTTTGCTAAAAGCCTCCTGACCGCGCGCGGCGTCCAGCGCTCCACTCTCCGCCTCCGACTGCCGCCCGACATGCTCAAGAACCGCGCTTCCAACGATGTCTGCTTGCTGGCCATGACCGCCGTGCTGTTGATCGGCGCGGGCTTGGGCTTGCGTGACCCATGGCCGGCGGACGAGCCGCGCTTTGCGCTGGTCGCCAAGCAGATGGTCTTGAGCGGCGACTGGTTGTTCCCGCATCGCGGCAATGAACTGTATTCGGACAAGCCACCGATGCTGATGTGGCTGCAGGCGCTGTTCTACACGCTGCTGGGCAACTGGCGGGTGGCGTTCCTGCTGCCGTCGCTGCTGGCCGCGCTGGGCACGCTGGCCTGCGTCTACGATCTGGGCCGACGCCTGTGGACCCGGCGCGTTGGCCTCTATGCGGCCTGGATGTTGTTGTTCACGCTGCACTTCACCTTTCAGGCCAAGAAGGCACAAATCGACCCGCTGGTGGTGTTCTGGATCACCTTGGCCAATTACGGACTGCTGCGCCATCTGCTGATCGGTCCGGCTTGGCGCTGGTGGACGCTAGGCTGGTTCGCCGCCGGTCTGGGTGTGATCACCAAGGTCGTGGGCATCATCGCGCTGCTGATGCTGATCCCGGCCGGGATGGCCGCGGCGCGCGGCTGGCCGGGTGTGCGCGTGCATGTGCGCGATCGGCGCTTTTGGTTGGGGCCGCTGTTCTTCTTCGTGGCGATCGCGTTGTGGTTCGTGCCGATGATGGTGACCGCGCTCACCGCCGGCCAGCCCGAATACCGTGTGTATCTCAACGACATCCTGCTGCGCCAGACCGCCAAGCGCTATGCCAGCTCCTGGGATCATGCGCAGCCGGTCTGGTACCACCTGCAAAGCATGGCCACGATGTGGCTGCCGACCATCCTGCTGCTGCCGTGGGCGATCCCCGCATGGCGACGCCGGCTCAAGCGGCGCGACCCGCGCTATCTGCTGCCGCTGGTCTGGTGGCTGCTGGTGCTGGTGTTCTTCACCATCCCCAGCGGCAAGCGCGATGTCTACATCCTGCCGGCGCTGCCGATGGTCTGCCTGGCGCTGGCGCCGCTGGTGCCCGGCCTGCTGCGTCGGGCTGGCGTGCAGCGGCTGCTGTTCGGATTCGGGCTCTTGCTGGCAGCGGTGTTCAGCGCGGGTGGTGCGGCGATGCTGATCGGGCATCCGGGCTTCGAGCAGAAGATCATGGACAGCCGCGGGGTGGGCAACGAGGCCACCGACCCGCTGGGCTGGCTGCTGCTCGCGGTAGGGACCTGGGGCATCGCCAGCCTGTTGCTGATGCGCATGCGCCGCTCCGCGTTCGCGGTGGTTTCGTTGCTGGGTGCGTGGTGGGTGGCGTTCGGGCTGGTCTGCTACCCCATCTTCAACGATTCCAGTTCGGCCGGCGCGGTGATGCGCCAGGCCGGGCGCCGCATCGGCCCGGATGCGCAACTCGGGCTGGTGGCATGGAAGGAGCAGAACCTGCTGATGGCCGACCGCCCGGCGCAGACCTTCGGCTTCAAGGTCCCGTGGGAAACGCAATTGCAGCGTGGCGTGGCCTGGCAGGCAGAACAACCTGGCCAGCGCTGGCTGATGGCGCAAGAGACCGCATTGCTGGCCTGCGTGGATCGTAGCCGCAGCCAGTTGGTGGGCGTGGCCAACCGCCGGCGCTGGTGGCTGGTGCCGGCCGACGCGGTGCGCGGCGAGTGCGTGGCCAGCTCCAGCGAGCGCGCGGTGGAAGCAAAGGAGCAGGGCAACCTGGACACCGAATGAGCCGTCGGACCCCACAAGTGCGCGCACGTGGCAGGCGTCATCGGCGCGGAAAGCATGCAACTGCCAGCAGCTGTCTAGCAGGGATTCATGCGTCGCATCGTTAGCTTGGCCGGCGTTGCCGAAGCCCGGCCACTGCGTTGCCTTACTTTTCCACCGATCTCTAGATGAATTCCTTGCCTACCCAACCTGCTTCGCTGTCGCCTTCTGCCCCGACGACCTCGCGGGCAGGCGTACGCATTGCCGAGCTGGGCGCCTTCGCATTGACTGCGCTGGTGGTCAGCATGCCGAGCGGGCTGCTGCCGTTCGGTCTGTGCCTGCTGCTGGGTTCGTTGGTGGGTGGGCGTCACCTGCGGGACGGCATTGCTGCGCGCGACTGGTCGTTGCGCGCAGTGGGCTGGCTGACGGTGGCGGTGATTGCAATATCGTTGCTGTCGATTGCCTTGTTCGAACACGGGCTGCGCGATGTGGGCAACCGCTCGCGCTTCCTGGTGCTGCCATGGGCGGCGCTGTGGGCGTATGCGTTGCAGCCGCGTCAGATATGGCTGTGGCGCGGCGCATTGGTCGGTGTATTCGCGGCCATGTTGATCGCGCTGCTGCAGGTGATGAATGGTGCCGGTCGCGCCGAAGGCTTCACCAACGCCATTGTGTTTGCCGACATCGCGCTGATGTTGTTGGTGGTGGGCGTGTTCTGCCGCCCGGATGGCAACGTGCGTTGGCTGTTGGGCGCGGCGATCGCGACCGTGGTGGTGATCGTGCTGAGCGGCAGCCGTGGGGTGTTGTTGTCACTGCTGGCGACGCTGGGCGTGCTGATCTGGGGTGCGCCTTGGCGTAGCGCACGCGTGCGCTTGCTGACCTTCATCGGCGGCCCGGTGCTGGCGGTGGGTGTCGCACTCAGCGTGCCGGCCCTGACCGACCAGATGCGCCTGGGCGAATTACAGAGCGACCTGCAACGTTATGAAGTGGGCGACACCGATTCGTCGGCTGGTGCACGTATCGAACGCCTGCATGTGGCTTGGGACACCCTGAAGGCGCATCCGTTGACCGGTGTGGGCGTTGGTCGTTTCGACGATGCGATGCACGACCTGCCAGCCTGTGCCGCCGACCCGTCGTTGTTCCGTTGCCAGTTGGGGCACGCGCACAACGATCTGGCCGAATGGAGTGCCACCCAGGGCGTGCCCGGCCTGTTGCTGCTGATCGCCGTCTACGGCGTGCCGCTGTGGGTGTTTGCGCGACTGCATCGGCGCAGCGGGCAGCAGCAGTTTCGCGGCCCGGCGGCGGCCGGGGTGATGCTCGTGATCAGTTATGCCTTGTGCGGGCTGACCCAATCGATGTTCGCGCACCAGGTGGCGGCGAGCTTCTACACGGCCATGGTCGGCGTGCTGGTGGGTCTGGCGGCGCGGCAGGCGCAACAGACCGAGCTGAGTGTGGCGAGCAGCCGGTAGCGGCGGATGATCCATCCGCTGCATGTTGCGCATGCGCGAGCGGCATACGCTTCGAGTGGCTGATCAACGACATGCGCAGAAGCAGAATGTGCAGCCATTGCTGACGCGGCCTGCGTCACTTGGACAGGCCGGTCTCCATGCAGCGTTCGCGCCGTTCGTAGTCGCTGCACGGCCGCGCTCGACGGCTTTATCCGAACTTACTCGCTGCGCTGATCCGTGGCACGTGCTGGGTCCTGCACTGGCTGGTTGTGCTGCAGTAGCCACAACATGATGGTCTTCTGGCGTACGTAGTTGGCGCGCACGTAGGCGTAGATCAGTCCATGCCAGCCATCGCGAAAGCCGCCGCGCAACAGATAGCCGCGCCAGAAGCGCCAGGCCGGTGCCAGCACCAGCTTGCTCCAGGTGGCGCGTTTGCCGCGTGCGTGTTCGTGTTCGGCCATCATCTGCGCGTAGCGCTGGGTTTTGGCCAGTTGCTGCATCAGCGAGCGGTACGGGTAATGGATCAGATCGCCCGCCAGTGTCGCCACGGCGCCATCCACGCTGGCCGCCTCGTGGATCTCGCGCTTGCCGCGCCAGCCGCCGCGGCGACGATCGAACAAGCGCAGCACCCGGTCCGGATATGCATTGCCGTGGCGCAGGAAGCGGCCGAAGTAGTCGGACAGGCGGGCGAAGCGGTAACCGGCAGCAGTGGTGAAGCCGGCATCGCGCGCAGCGATGATCGAGGCGCGCAGGGCATCGCTGACGCGTTCGTCGGCGTCCAGGCACAACACCCAGTCGTGGCTGGCCTGTGCCACGCAGAATGCCTTCTGGCTGCGATAGCCGTCGAAGGCGCGCTGCAGCACGCGCGCGCCGTGTGCGCTGGCGATGGCAGCAGTGGCATCGGTCGAGCCGGAGTCCACCACCACGATCTCGTCGCAGAACGCCAGCGAGGTCAGACAGTTGCGTAGGCGATCGGCCTCGTTGAACGCGATAATGCAGGCACTGATGCGAGGCCGTTCGTTGGGTGCGGTCGAAGAGGACATGTGATGGCCGAGTACCTGCTGTTCGCAACGGAGCGTTACGCGCTGCCTATTCTGGCGCCATTGGCGCAGGCATTACAGGCCTGCGGGCATGCGGTGTCGGCCTGGTTCGAAGGCGGTGCGCGCGGGCTGGCGCTGCCCGGCGTGCGTGAGGTCGGCCTGCGCGATGCGCTGGTGTTGCGCCCGCGGGCGGTCTTCAGCGCGGCTAACTGGGTGCCGCCGTTTGTGTCGGGCGCGAAAGTGCAGCTGTTCCACGGTTTCAATGTGCAAAAGCGCGAAGACAACCGCGGCCATTTCCGCGTGCGGGGTTTGTTCGATCTGTATTGCACGCAAGGCCCGGCCACCACCGCGCCGTTCCGCGCGCTGGCGCAGCGCGAGGGCCATTTTGCGGTGGTGGAAACCGGCTGGCCCAAGCTCGACCCGGTCTTTCGCGACGATGGTGGGCGCAGCGCCGCCCTGCGCGCGCCAGCGAACGGGCGGCCGGTGATCCTGTTCGGCTCCACCTTCACCGAGAGGCTGAGCGCGGGGCCTGCGCTCTTGGATGAAATCGCCGCCGACATCGCGCGCGGTGCGCATTACTGGCTGCTGACCTTGCACCCGAAATGCGCTCCGGCGTTGTTCGATCGCTATCGCGCACTGGCAGGCGCCAACGCACGCTTCATCGAGCCCGAAGAAGTCATGGCGGCGCAGCGTGCGGCCGAGGTATTGCTCTCGGATACCTCATCGATCGTGTCCGAGTTCGTGGTGCAGCACAAACCGGTGGTGACCTTTCGCAACCGCGTGCCGCAGCCGCACATGCTCGACTTCCAACAGGCCGAGCAGTTGCCGCAGCAGCTGGTGCGCGCGCTGGCGCCGGATGCGGCATTGCGCAGCGCACTTGCCAGCTACGCAGATGCGATTCACCCGTATCGCGACGGGCAGTCTTCCGAGCGGGTGATCGCCGCGACCGAAGACTTCATCGCCGGCAAGCTCGGCGGACTGCGCCGCAAACCGCTGGGTGCGGTGTGGCGTGGGTTGCAGATCCGTCGCGAGTTGGGCTACTGGGGACCGGCGCAACGCTGAGCACGATCCGCCGTATCGAGCGCGGGGGTGATGATCGGCGACGCCTTGCCGAACGTGGTCGTCGTCATTGAATTGAGCAGTGCAATCGCTCGCGTTGCCAAAGCCGCTCAGCACCACGGCTGATCGCCGATGTTGAGCAGTGCAACGACTGATCGCTAATGTTGATCACCAGCGCAACTTGCGCCGCGCCAACGCAGCACCGAGTTGCGCCTGCAATGCCGGGCCGGTGGCATTGGCGCCGGCCGTATCCAGCCACAGCGTGGCGGTGCCGGTCAGCCGATCCAGCGGCGAGCGTTGCAGTTGCAACGCCTGCAGCTTGTCCAGCTCGGCCACTCGCCACCAGCGCTTCCACCAGCCACCGCGCACCGCAACGAAGCGCGCATCTACTGCATACGCCATGCGTTGCACCTGGCGCTGCGCCTTGAATGCGCTCCACGGCAGCCACGCCAGCAACCACAAGGCCTGGCTGCCGAACTGCCACGCCAGGCCCGCCACCAGCGGCAGCAGCACCAGCGCCGTTGGCAGACTCAATCGCCACCAGCAATGCGTGGCGATCGACTGCCATTGCGCCGGCGGCCATGCGATACCGGGCAGCAGGCGCTGCAGCAATGCATCGCAGTGCTGCGGGTCGGCAATGGGGGCGAGCTCCTTCAGAGCGCTGCCTTCGTTATCGGCGGTGCCGGCCACTGCGGTGTCCACCCGCAACTGGCGACGACCGAACAGACGGTGCAGCAGGCCTTCGTACAACGTCCACGACTGGATCCGCCGCAATGCCACGCTGCTGCGGATCCGCGTCAGCAGCCCGCGCTCTACGGTGAGGCGGCGCTCGGATTCGCTCAGGTGGAAGCCGTGATACTGCGTCACCGCCAAGGCCACCGACAGCGCGCGCATTGCCAACAAAACAGCCAGCGTGGCAATCGTCACCAGCGTTGCCGTGACCGCGACACCGGGATGGATCTGGCTGACGTAGCGATACGCCAGTTCGCCGTTGTGCTCGACGAAGGTGGACACCGTGCGGCGCGGAATCATCTGGTAGATCACGCCGAAGCTGGCGGCCACCACCACCATGCCACGATTGGAGATCAGCCCCAGCCGGATCACCTCGGCCATCGGCAGGCGCAATAAGCTGCCGCTGTCTTCGTCGATCTGCGGCGCGGTGGCGTCTGCGCCCGTCGCTCGGCGACGGATCAGATCTTCCAGCGCCAGCGCCTGATCCAAACGCAGCACGCGCATCTCCGCTTCCGGCTTGTGGCCGCCGGCCGATTCCAGGCGGACCTCGGCCACGCCGGCCAGGCGGTGCAGCAGCGATTGATGCACCACCACGTTATGGATGCGCGCAAACGGAATATCGCGTCGGCAGCGTTCCAGCAGACCACTGCCAATCGCCACGCCATCGCTGCCGATCCGGTAGCGGTAGGTGACGTAGCGCAGCACCGAAATCGCCACCAGCACCGCAACCACCACCCCGGTGGCGATCTGGTCGGCAAAATCGCTCCTGCCCTCGCGGCTGCCGAACAGGACCAGCGCGGCGAGCGGAATCAGGAACTGACGGATCTGTTGCAGCAACACGAACACCCACGACAACGGATGCAGGCGCTGCTCGTCGTTGCCGGGGTGCTCGATGGCGCTCATAGCGCGTCGTCGTCGTGATCGAGCTGGCGGGCCAGGCGATCACGCAGGCGTTCGGCATCGTCCTGATCCAGCCCAGACAGCGCCACGGCATTGAGGCGGCTGCCGGCGGTATGCACCACCAGCGTGGTCAGGCGGGTAGCGCGTTCGATCGGCCCGCGGCGCAGGTCCACGTGCTGCACGCGCGAGATCGGAACGCGCGTATCGCTTTGCCACAGATGTCCCCGCTGTAGCGCCAGACCATGCTGATCGAGCTTCCAGTGCGTCAGTCGGTGCCGTTTGACTGCAAACCAGGCGCCGAGCAGGGCGATGAGCGCAGTTACGCCCAGCACCGCCGGCCACTGATGCCAGGCGTGCAGCCAGGCAACCGTGACGCCGCCTGCGATCAGGCCCGCACATCCGCCGCCGAGCGTGCCGTTGACCGCCGCCACATACGCACCGCGTCGCGGCAGCGACTGCCACTGGCTCGCGGCTGGCGGTTCTGCCGAATCAGGCTCGACGATGACAGCGGGGTGCGGCGGTGGAGCGTCGTGCACGAGGTTAGCCTGCAGAAGCGGTTCGCAAGCATAGCTGGCCGCCGAGCCGACCACAGGCACACTCGCGCCGGACGCGCTACTGCGCGGCCAGGATCAACGCATCCACATCCAGCGCATGGCCTGCGCGTGCGGCCTTGGTGCGCAGGTACTGCTCGTTTTCCGCGGTGATGTCGCCGGTGATTGCGATGCGGTCTTCGACCGCAATACCTGCCGCGCGCAGGCGCTCGGCCTTGGCCGGGTTATTGGTCAACAGCCGGATCCGGCCAATGCCCAGCCCTTGCAGCATCGCCACCGCACTGCCGTAGCGGCGCTCGTCCGGGCCGAAGCCCAGCTGCGCGTCGGCATCGATCGTGTCCAGGCCAGCATGCTGATAGCCGTAGGCGCGCATCTTGGCGGCGATGCCGGTGCCGCGGCCTTCCTGATCCAGGTACAGCAGCACACCGCCGCCGAGTTCTTTCAGCTTGGCCAGGCCGTGTCGCAGCTGGTCGCCGCAATCGCATTTGAGCGAGCCGAACAGGTCGCCGGTCAGGCACGACGAATGCACACGCACCGGCACGGCACTCATGAGGTCCGGCTGGCCGACCAAGATGGCCAGCTGGTCGCGCTGCGCCACGCCGCCGCGGAACACCACGAATTCGCTCATGCCCAGGCCGCGTAACGGCACCGGGGTGCGGGTCACCAACTCGTAGCCGGCGGCCGCGGACGTGGCGCAGCCGCGGCTCAAATCGCCCAGTGCCAGCGACTGGCAGCCGGCGAACGCGGCATGGTCGTGCACATCGCGCAGTTCCACCGCCAGCAGTGCCGGCAGCAGTAGGCCAAGCCGTGCGATCTCCACGCCACCGGCATCCAGCGCATCGCCGGCCGTCCACTGCGTGGGCACCGTTGTGTCGCGCAGGTAGGCCAGCGCGGCGATCTGGTCGTAGCTGTGATCGCTCAAGCGCACGCGCGCGCCCTGCGGCGCGCGCAAGCCCAGCACCTGGGCGCGGGTGGGCGTCACGAACAGATAGTGGCGGGCCTGCGCGGCGCGGGCGAAGGCGGTGTGCGACTGCGCCGTGCTGCTATCCAGTGCCAGCACCGCACGCGCCTGCCCATCTGCCGCCGTCAGCAGCACCGGGCGCCCGGCACGCAGCTCGGAGGCGGCGCGCTCGCAGCGGATGGCCGCCGGGTCGCCGAAGCTCTGCGCGCTGGGGGAGGGGATGGGCCTGCTCATTCACGACTCCAAATGGGGGCTGCCACGGCCGCTTCAAGGCGGACGCCGCCGCGGTCACTGCATGATGGCGTCTGCCCATTGTCGCGCGCCTGGCAACAGGCAGTCGCCACGACCGGGTAGAACGCTGCATCCAGCCGCTGCCGATTGAGTGGTGCGGCATGTGCCGATTGGTTGCCCGTGTCCCGCGTCGTTCAGCGCCTGGCAATGCTTTAATCGGGCGACCTCCACGTTTATCGGGCCCCATGCACATTGTCGATTGCAGTCAAGCGCGCCACGCCAGCGCCATTCTGGACATCTTCAACGAAGCCATCGCCACTTCCAATGCGCTGTACGACTACCGGCCACGGCCGCCGGAGAGCATGGTCGGCTGGTTCGCCACCAAACAGGCGGGCGGCTTTCCGGTGATTGGCGTGGAGGACGCCGACGGCACCCTGATGGGCTTTGCCAGCTACGGCACCTTTCGCGCCTGGCCGGCGTTCAAGTACAGCGTCGAGCATTCGATCTACGTGCACTGCGATCATCGCGGCAAGGGTCTGGGGCGCTTGTTGCTGCAAGCCTTGATCGCAGCGGCGCAAGCGCGCGGCGTGCATGTGCTGGTGGGCGGCATCGATGCCAGCAACCAGGCCAGCATCGCCTTGCACGAACAGTTCGGCTTCACCCATGCCGGCACCGTGCGCGAGGCCGGTTTCAAGTTCGGGCGCTGGCTGGACCTGGCGTTTTATCAACGCATTCTGGCCACGCCTGCGGATCCGCACGACGACTAGGTGCGGTTACCAAGACGACTGCGCAGGTGCCAGGCGGGCGCGGCCGGTGCTCGGAATCGGCATGTACCGCTCGTACACTGCGGTTCTGAGCGCGCCGTGCGCACCTACTTGACGACTGCTCGTGACGCCTGGGTCGCATCCCCAACTGCGTTTGAACCAACAGGCAGGGCGGAGCAACGAGGCCGCTGTGGCGCTGCACTCAATGCGGATGCCGCTCGGTCGCATACGGGTTGGCCTCGCCGCTGCCCGGCGGGCGCAGGGTGTAGCGCTTGTAAGTCCACTGGTATTGCGCCGGGTCGCGCCGGGCGATCTGTTCGATGCCGGCGTTGAGCGCGCTGGCTGCGCGTACCGGATCCGCATCGGCCACCGCGGGGTCGGCCGGTTGCACATGCAGCGCGAATTGCAGGTCGTCGCCAGCGCGTTCGCACCAGCCGTACAGCACGATCGCCCCGGTCCGCTCGGCCAGCCGGTTGACCAAGGTCATGGTCAAGGCCGGAATGCCGAAGAACGGCGCGAACACGCCATCGCCCATCTTCGGTTGCTGGTCGGGCAGGATGCCGACCGCGCCGCCGTCCTTGAGCACCTTGAACAACTGCCGCACCGCCGGGCCTTCGGCACGCACCTGGCGCACGTTGTCGCCGCCGCGCGCCAGGTGCAGGAAACCGTCCACCGCCTCGGACTCCGGCGGCCGGTAGACAATCGCGATGGGCCCACGCTCGGACAGCCACTGGTTGAGCAGTTCCCAGTTGCCGAAATGCGGCGCCGCCACGATGACTCCACGCCCGGAGGCCAGTGCGGCGTCGTAGAGCTCCTGGCCGTTGCGCTGCAGGCGGGCCAGATTCTCCGCTGGCGGGTGGGTCCAGGTGCGCAGCACTTCCAGCGTCTGCCGCGCGGTCGATTGCAGGATCTTGGCGTGCAACTGCGCGCGCTGCTCGGCGCTCAATTCCGGATACGCCAGTTCCAGATTGCGGCGCGCCACGCGTGATTCGCGTGCATTGAGCTTGCGCCAGCTCCAGGCCAGCCTGTCGGCCAGGCGCTTGAGCAGCGGCCACGGCAGGCGGCCCACGGTGGCGGCGGTGGCGTACAACAGGCGAGCGCGAACGTCAGGTGTCATTCGCGCAATTCTAAACAGCGCGGCCGGCGAAGACCCGCGCGTGACAGTGCCGGCAGCGCTGGGCATGCTGCGCGGAACAGTTTGCTGCCAGAGAATGCCCATGCTTGCACTGATCCAGCGCGTCACCCGCGCCAGCGTCACGGTCGATGACCGGATCGTCGGGCAGATCGGCCCCGGGCTGCTGGCGCTGATCGGCGTGGAGCCCGGCGACCGCGACGCGCAAACCCGGCGCCTGGCCGAGCGCCTGCTCAGCTACCGCGTCTTCAGCGACGACGCCGGCAAGATGAATCGCTCACTCACCGACACCAACGGCGGCCTGCTGCTGGTGAGCCAGTTCACCCTGGCCGCGGACACCAGCTCTGGCAACCGCCCAGGCTTCAGCACCGCGGCACCGCCCGAAGAGGCTGAACGGGCGTTCAATCAATTGGTGGACATTTGTCGCGAAAAACATCGCGGCGGGGTGGAAACGGGGCGCTTCGGTGCCCATATGGTTGTCGACCTGGTCAACGATGGCCCGGTGACCTTTCTTCTCAGACCCTAGAGACACTACGTCCACCAGCGGTCCCGTCTTGAATCCGGCAGACCGGGCTTCACGCTGGTATAATGATAGGTTCTCTTTCCAATCTCAAAGCCGGTGGCGCGAGCACTCATGGCCAACGAACGTCCTGCCCAGCAATCCGACATCAAGCTACTGATCAGCAAGGGCCTGGAACAGGGCTATCTGACCTACGCCGAAGTCAATGACCATCTGCCCGACGACCTCGTCGACCCGGAGCAGATCGAAGACATCATCAGCATGATCAACGGCATGGGCATCGATGTCCATGAAGTTGCACCCGATGCCGAAACCCTCTTGCTCAACGATGGCAACACCGGCAACCGCGAGGTTGACGACACCGCCGCCGAAGAAGCTGCCGCCGCGCTGACCGCGCTCGACACCGAAGGTGGCCGCACCACCGACCCGGTGCGCATGTACATGCGCGAAATGGGCACCGTCGAGCTGCTGACCCGCGAAGGCGAAATCGCCATCGCCAAGCGCATCGAAGAAGGCCTGAGCCAGGTCCAGGCAGCATTGGGCGTGTTCCCGCTGTCGACCGAAATGCTGCTGGCCGATTACGAAGCGCACAAGGAAGGCAAGAAGCGTCTGGCCGAGATCGTGGTCGGCTTCAACGACCTGATCGAAGAAGCCGACGCCGCCGCCGCCGCGCTGGCTGCCGCTGGTCCCGTCGCTGTCGACGAGGATGCGCTGGATGAAGACGACGACGAAGACGGCGATGACGCCGCCGCCGAAGAAGAGGTCGGCCCGACCGGTCCGGACCCGGTTGAAGTCGCCACGCGCATGCAGAACCTGGCCAACGAATACGCCAAGTTCAAGAAGGTCTATGCCAAGAACGGCGCCGAGCACAAGCTGGTGGTCAAGGCGCGCGAAGACATGGCCGCCATCTTCACCACGCTCAAGCTGCCGCTGCCGCTGACCGACGCGCTGGTCACCCAGCTGCGTGGCGTGGTCAACGGCATCAAGGACCACGAGCGCAAGGTGCTGCACCTGGCCACCACCGTGGCCCGCATGCCGCGCAAGGATTTCATCCGCTCCTGGGAAGGCAATCAGACCAACCTAGAATGGGTGGAAGATGCACTCAAGCGCAAGCAGAAGTGGTCGTCGGCGCTGCGCGACGTCAAGGATCAGATCATCTCCGAGCAGCAGGGCTCGATGGAGATGGAAAAGGCCAGCTATCTGACGCTGGGCGAGATCAAAGAGATCAGCCGTGCGATGGCCTATGGCGAAGCCAAGGCGCGCAAGGCCAAGAAGGAAATGGTCGAAGCCAACCTGCGTCTGGTGATCTCGATTGCCAAGAAGTACACCAACCGCGGCCTGCAGTTCCTCGACCTGATCCAGGAAGGCAACATCGGCCTGATGAAGGCCGTGGACAAGTTCGAATACCGTCGCGGTTACAAGTTCTCGACGTATGCAACGTGGTGGATCCGTCAGGCCATCACCCGTTCGATCGCCGATCAGGCGCGCACCATCCGTATCCCGGTGCACATGATCGAAACGATCAACAAGCTGAACCGCATTTCCCGCCAGATGCTCCAGCAGTTTGGCCGCGAGGCGACGCCGGAGGAATTGGCCAAGGAAATGGACATGCCCGAGGACAAGATTCGCAAGGTGATGAAAATCGCCAAGGAGCCGATCTCGATGGAAACCCCGATCGGCGACGACGAGGATTCGCATCTGGGCGACTTCATCGAGGACACCAATGTGGAGTCCCCGATCGACAACACCACCAACATCAATCTCTCCGAGACGGTGCGTGACGTGTTGGCCGGCCTCACCCCGCGCGAGGCCAAGGTGCTGCGCATGCGCTTCGGTATCGATATGAACACCGATCACACGTTGGAAGAGGTCGGTAAGCAGTTCGATGTCACCCGCGAGCGGATTCGTCAGATAGAGGCCAAGGCATTGCGCAAGCTGCGTCACCCGAGCCGCTCGGAACAGCTGCGCTCGTTCCTGGATATCGACTGATACCTCAGTCGTACCCGTGCAGTGATCACAAAGCAGCCCCGCTCATGCGGGGCTGTTGTGTTGTGGCCCAGGCAGTTGGCTATGCTTGGCCCTAGGCTGCAGCGGCGTGCAATGCACCGCGAACCGGTGAGGTGGGCATCGAGGCGTTCACGCAATGGAGACGAAGCCACACGGTCACGCAACATTAAACAGATGTTTCTGCAAACCTCACGTCACGTTCTGACCACGACTTCTACGTTGGCGGACGAATGGAAACGGGATCGTCTTATGAGTAGGCAACGCCGCTTCGAAACCACCACGTACCACGAGCACGAGATCCGCGTACGCGTCGAGCAGGCTTCCCCGGATGCCAACTGGACGCTATGGGTGGACGTGTACGCGCTCGGCGGTAGGCGTCAGCCACGCATCGCCGGTCGCGGGCCGGGCTATGAGACGTATCAGGAGGCCATCGCGCACGGATTTCGTGCGGGTCGCCAGCTGGTCGATGGGCAGTTCGAGACGACGGATGCCTGAGACACGGGGATTGGGGATGGGTGATTCGGGATTGCTAGGTTCTGCTGGCTGTTTCTAGGCCGCGTTTCCCAACGTCACCCGCGCGTTACCGCGATCATCGTGCCCGCCACAGTGTAGTGAGTGCCATGATTGCGCCAACGGCTCCCAGCGGTCACGCACACATGGCGCTGCTGGCGCTGTGATCGACCGTTGACCAGGCCAGCTTCGGCATCGCCAAGCTCCACTCCGTGCTGCAATCTGCTCGGGTGCACCGGTCGGTAAAAGGCGTCTGCAGAGCGGCGGCGAGACGGAACTCTGAAATCTGATACGCAACGCTCAGCCACCGCTGGGCTTTTTTGTCGTGGGTGCCGATGCACGAGCGCGCGGTCAAGCATGGATCGCTGCGCGCACCGGCCGCCTAGCAGACAGGGTGACGCGCAGACAGGTAAACTTTCGCGTCCGCTGCACGGCCCGACATGCTCGCCATCTCGCTGCCAGACATACGGGCCTATAGCTCAACGGTTAGAGCAGAGGACTCATAATCCACTGATCGAGGCCAGATCGGCGAGGCAGAATTGAGCGGGGTGGCCACCCTTCCGCCCCATCAAAAAAGCAAAAAGGGCCTATAGCTCAATTGGTTAGAGCAGCGGACTCATAATCCGTTGGTTGCAGGTTCAAGTCCTGCTGGGCCCACCATCTTTGCTTGCGCTGGCGCGTCGGTACAGTTTCGGTACAGTGGCGGTACACGAGCCCTGTTCTGGAGCAACCGAATGGCGACCATCGTCAAGACACCCTCAGGCACGTGGAAAGCGCTCGTCCGCAAGACGGGATGGCCGGCCACAGCCAAGACCTTCCGCACCAAACGCGACGCCGAGGATTGGGCGCGGCGCACCGAAGACGAAATGGTGCGCGGCGTCTATATCCAACGTGCGCCGTCCGAGCGCATGACCATCGAGGACGCGCTCAAGCGCTATCTATCCGAAATCTCACCAACCAAGCGCCCGGCATCGGCCGACAGCGACGCGAGACACGCGAAGCCGCTGATGCAGAACCTGGGCAAGTATTCGCTGGCCGCACTGACACCGGAGCTGATCGCCAAGTACCGCGACGACCGGCTCGCTGGCCTGGATCGCAAGGACGCCAAGGGCAAGCCTGCCCCCAAGCCCCGTTCGCCCAACACGGTACGTCTCGATCTCGCATTGCTCGGCCACCTGTTCAACGTGGCGATCAAGGAATGGGGGATCGGCCTGACCTACAACCCCGTGCAAAGCATTCGCCGTCCAGCGCCAAGCCCTGGGCGGGATCGACGGCTCACGCGAGAAGAAGAAACCCGCCTGATGGCGGCGGTCGATGCTCACTCGAACCCAATGCTCGGCTGGATCGTGCGCATCGCGCTCGAAACAGGAATGCGTTCTTCGGAGATCACAGGCTTGCGCCGGAACCAGGTCGATCTTGACCGGCGCGTGGTGCGTCTCCAGGAAACGAAAAACACGATGTCGCGTACCGTTCCTCTGACGGTCGAGGCAACCCGGCTGTTTCGTGAAGCGCTGAACAATCCGGTGCGCCCCATTGATACCAACCTGATCTTTTTCGGTGAGCCTGGACGTGACAACAAGCGCCGGGCTTACCAGTTCAATCCGATCTGGACGCGCATCAAGAAGGATGCCGGCGTGCCGGACTTTCGCTTTCACGATCTGCGCCACGAAGCCGTCAGCCGTTTTGTGGAAGCAGGCTTGTCCGATCAGGAGGTCGCGGCCATCAGCGGCCACAAGTCGATGCAGATGCTCAAGCGCTACACCCATCTGCGCGCGGAGGATTTAGTGGGCAAGCTCGATCAGGTGGTGAAAAAGACAGGAAATCCATGAATTATTTCAATGAATTTTCTTATTTCCATAGCTGACGCAATTATTTGATTTGAAAAGATATTTTTCTATCCGCGAAATGCTCGACGCCAAGATACCTTATTTTGGTAATCGAGGATGGTG
The DNA here is from genome assembly GCF_038405005.1 of Xanthomonas sp. JL1. Lineage (NCBI taxonomy): Bacteria > Pseudomonadati > Pseudomonadota > Gammaproteobacteria > Lysobacterales > Lysobacteraceae > Xanthomonas > Xanthomonas sp. JL1. The sequence goes on from NZ_JBBYGR010000045.1 coordinate 41,167, forward strand.
CATTTTGGTATGGTGAGATAGTTGATTTTGGCTTTAAAAATCAATGACTTAAATTTGACCAATAGCCATATCAGTCAAAAAATACGCCCATCTACTCATTATTTCGGTGGATGTATTGATGACAACGGAAGAATATCTACTTCAACGGTATGGCCCACTCATGAGTCTTGGCGACGTGGCGGGGTTGCTCGGTCGCTCGCCAGACGGTATCCGGGTTGCGCTGTACTCGGATACTGATGTCGCCCGCAAGCTCAAGCCCACGATGCTGCGGGTTGGCCGGCGCGTCTACTTCCGCACTCTCCAAGTCAAGGACGCGCTCGCACTCGATAGCAGTGCGCAAGGAGCGCTGGCGCGATGAGCATCAAGGCGATGAACTGGGCGTGGGAGCAGCGGCTACCACCCAATTCAAAGCTGATCCTGATGGCCTTGGCTGATTCGGCCGATGAGATCGGGAAGTGCTGGCCGCGCGTGCGGCTCATCGCCGAAAAGTGCTGTGCGTCTGAGCGAACGGTGCAGCGCGTTTTGAAAGAGCTGGAAGAACGCGGCTTCCTTCATATCGAGCGCAGATTTCGAGGCGACGGAGGGCAATCCTCGAATGCCTATTACCTGTGCCTCGAATCACCCCCCGTCAATTTGTCATCCCCATCTCTCACCCCCTCCGACAAGTTGTCACCGGGGGGCGACGCGGCCGTCACTCCCCCGGTGACACGACAGACATCCCAGGGCGACAGAACTGTGTCACCCCATGAACCACCAACCAGAACCATCAATAAATCGTCACTACAACTACCGGCGAAAGTTATCCACACGCCGCCCCCTTCGCCCGTACCGGGCGAGGCGGAGAAAGGCGCCTGCGGCGCATTGGTGTGGCCTTCACGCCTGAATGAGCGGGAGCGCAGTGCCATCGCCTCCATGGTGAGTGGCCTTGATGCCAACGATGCACAGATGCTCCTGGACGAACTCGCCGGGGTAATGGCAACGCAGAGCATCAAGACCAGCCCGGAACGCTGGTTTCGCGCGGTTCTGGATCGCTTTCATCAAGGACGTTTCGCACCGTCGGCCGGTCTTGCCGCGAAGGAAAAGAGATTGCGGATTCAGAGCACACCAGCCGAGACACCAGTTCAGACAGCTTCGCCCGAGGTCATTCGTCATCACTTGGAGCGCATCCAGACCATGCTGGGCAGAAAGGGGGCCACCGTCGAATGACTACCCGGCCGCAGAGCCGCCGCCCGACTGCGACCTTGCGCTATGGAGACCTGGATGCTTACTGCGACAGCTTGGAGCGAACGGGGCTCGTGCGCGTGATCCTGAAAGCGAATCGGCGGCATGGATACGCCTTGAGCGTGGAGAACGCCGGAGACTTTCGGCGCGTTGTTGATGGCCACGGACGTCAACTCTGGTTCAGAACCGTGGATCAAGCCTTGGAGGAGCTTGCGAATATTCCGTATTTGAGCGAAGAATTCAGTATTGATCGAACCGATTGGTAAATCGGCCGGGTTGTCCCCGGTCACCGTATCCCCCAAGGGGGACGCTTGTTTGCCCCAAGAGCGCTTCGGCGTACCGGGCTGCCGGCCTGAAAAGAAGGGCCTGATGATCGGGGAAGGCATCAAGATGCCGATCTGACCCGCCGAAAGTGGCGTGACCGTGGGAACCGGAAAAGACGGCCCTGACGACGCGGAAAGACCGTTGTGACTAGCCCGAAGCCCGTGCAACGCGGGCAGGGTGCCGCCCCAAGTAATGCGGGGCTGACTGCCGGGAACAGTAGCTCGAAAGAGCCGGCGGACAGGTCGGAAAGACGACCAGCGTCCCCTCCTTCTCACCGAAAAGGAGTGGCAAACATGCAATCTCTCAAAACCTTAGCGGTAATCACCGTAGCTTGCTCAGTTTTCCTGAGCAATTCCACATACGCGCAGATTCCGGTCACTGACGGCGCTTCCATTGCGCAGCAGGTCGCCGCCCAGGTCGAAACCATCGCCAAGTGGAAGATGCAGTACGACCAGATGACCAGCCAAATCAACCAGATGAAGCAGCAATACGAGTCGCTGACCGGCTCGCGGAACCTCGGGCAAATCCTGAATAACGCGGCCCTGCGCGACTACCTGCCGAACGACTGGCAAGGCGTCTATGACGCCGTGAAGTCGGGCGGCTATTCCGGCCTGAGCGGCCGGGCGCTGTCAATCTATGAGGGCAACAAGGCTTTCGATGCCTGCGCGCATTTCAAGGTCGCAGACCAGCGGACGGCGTGCGAAGCCCAGGCCGTCAAGGGTGCCCAGGACAAGGCTTTTGCCCTGGATGCCTACGACAAGGCGAAGTCGCGGCTAACCCAAATCGACCAGCTCATGGCGAAGATCAACGACACGCCCGATCCGAAGGCCATCGCCGAGCTGCAAGGCCGGATCGCCGTCGAACAGGCGATGATCCAGAACGAGCAAACGAAGCTCCAGATGTATCAGATGGTCGCGGCGGCCGAAGATCGTTTGCAGGAGCAGCGGCAACGCGAACTGAACGCCAAGGCAGGCGCACGGCGCGGCTGGATTCAGCCCCAGGTCACGAATTGAGGGGGACACGACCATGATTTCCTATTTTCATGCTCCCCTGGTGGCGCTCTGCTTCTTCATCCTGCTGGCAATGTGGCGCTTCTGGTCGTGCATTGACCGCATGGGCTTCATGCGCGAGGTTAGCCGGCGCGCGCCCTCGATGTTGCACGGTGATCTTGTCGCCGGCATCCTGGCTTTCATGCCCTTCCTGCTCGCACTGGTCGATTGGGCAGGTATCACGCTACCGCGCCAGGACGGCCCCATTTCGCCGTATGCGTCGGTGTTCCTCTCCCTGGGTTGCCTGCTCGGGTGCATGTTCATGCTGCGCCAGTCCGGCGAACGCTTCGCGGGCCATTGGGCCGGCACGCGGGAAAGCGCCCTGCGCACGGTCGCGGCGCTGCGCATCATCGACGCGGCCGAGCTGGCCCACGCCCTGGACGTGGCGCAGCAACACGAAGCCCGCCAAGGCTCCGGCCGTGTCATCGACGCGGAAACGCGCGAGGTGCGCAAATGAAAAAGCTCGCCCTCTCCCTAGTTGTCGCGGCCGTCCTGGCCGGCTGCGGCGAGAACACGCCCGTTCAAACGGTCGATTGGTACAAGGCCCATGACGCGGAACGAAAGGACATGATCGCCAAGTGCAAGAGCAACCCCGGCGAACTGGCAGCCTCTCCCAACTGCATCAACGCGCAGCAGGCGCAGAACGAAAAAGACCTGTCGCGGCGTGGCTACTTGAAGCTGCCGCCGGTCGATCTCAATAAGAGGGGGGAATGACATGGACCCGATGATTTTTCAGTTCATAGGCCAGTACCTCGACGCGGCGCTGAATCCGTTCATCACCGGAACCGTGGGTGAGGTCATTTCGACCTTCACCCTGTTTTTCATCGGCGGGGCCACCATCCACCTGACGCTGATGGGCTACGCCATCGGTTGGGGGTATGTCGAACTGCCCTTCTCCACGTTCATGAAAACGTGCGTCAAGTACCTGTTCATCGGTGCCCTGGCGCTGAACGCTGCAACCTACTCGGATTGGGTCGTCGGTAGCATCCAGTCGCTGGAAACCGGCTTTACATCGGCCTTTGCCGGGACGGGGGACGGGTCAAGTCCCACGTCGGTTTACTCGGTCGTGGATGCGGCGCTCGGCAAGGGATGGGGGATCGCTGCCGACCTTTGGGAAAAGGCCGGAAATCGAGGCATAACCGAGATGGGCACGATGTTTGGTGAATACATCAATGCCACCATCATCGCCGTTGCAACGGGCCTGATTGGCGTGCCGGCCGGCGGCATGATCGTTGTGGCGAAAGCCGCCCTGACGATCATGCTCGGCATCGGCCCGGTGTTCGTTGCGCTGCTGCTCTGGCCTGCCACGTCGAAGTTCTTCGATAGCTGGTTCGGGCAGGTGATGACCTACATCCTGCGCATCGCCCTGGTGGCGGCCGTCATGGGGTTGGCCTTCAAGGGCTTTGACGCGGTGATAAACAGCGTCGATCTGGACAGCGACCAAAACACGCTATTCACGTCCCTGGTGCTGATTACCTTCACGTTGGTTATGTTCTGGCTCCTGGCCGAAGCAAACAACGTCGCCGGCCAGCTCGCGGGTGGCATCAGTAGTGCAGCCGTGACATTGCGCGGCATGGCTCAAGGCGCTATGGCTCCGGCCAGTACGGCGGTAAGAATCATCAATCCGACCTCAACCCGCCTTGACCCGCGCACCGGGCACCAAACCACATCCAGCCGCCTTGAGCACCTTGCGATGGGTCGCAGTGTCTTTGCCAAGAATCCAGCCTATCGGGACGGCCTGAAGGAACGGTTGCAACAAGCCTGGAGCAAGCCCGATGGCGGAACCATGAAAAAGGGATAACAAGCCATGTTCAGCCAGCTAGAGCATGAAGCCCTGATGCGCCTCATGACGCACGCAACGGGCTACGTTCCCGACAGCCGCCGCATTGCTCACTGGCTGCAAGAGTGGGAACAGTCGAGCAATCCTCGGGGTATCAAGGCGAAGGTGCCGGGCCTCGCCTTCGATCATGCCAGGGACGTGCAGACGGTCGCCCATGCGGCGAAGCGGACAGGGGCTAAGCCCTCCACGCTTGGCCGCCTGGAATACCGCTACAACATGGAAAGCATCGCGCGGGCCTACCCGCTGCCGGTGATGGAGTACGAACGATGAAGGACAAGCCGCACGACGAAGCAATGGCCGAGGCGTACCGCAAGCGGCCGGGCGAGGCGTTCGCCATGTTCCGGGCGCTGCTGCTCGATGGCGGCCAGCTCGGAGAATGGCGCATCTTCTGGCGTCACGTCCGGCTTGCGCTGCGTCAGCGGTAAGTCTCTCGATCCGCACCATGGCCCCGCCTCGGCGTGGCTTTCTTTTTGGTGACGGCGGATTTTCCTCGATCGCGCGAGCCTGTCACCATCGCCGGGCATTGGTGACGCCGGCAGCTCGGCCAGGTCATCGCCGTGTCACCATCCCTGCATTGGTAGTAATAGTCGTAGTAATACTATTACTACGACTACAAGGCTCTGGCAGTGACCAAGAGCAGCGCTAGAGGTCTGAGTCCTGATCTCGAAAATTTCGTCATGACGAAATTCTTAGCGCCTATGCCGACTGATGCCGAGTTGGTGTTCCTGACTCCGAAGGCTGCGGCGGCGAAGCCGCCTTTCTCCACCACGCCCGCAGGGCGAAGGGGGCGGCGTGCTGATTGCAAGTGGATGGCTCGTACTGCAAACAGCGGCACCACGCCCGAAGGCAACGGCCAGTTGAAAGTAACCCTCGCCCAGCAAGGTCTGGCTGCCCGATGCACAGCGAACCCATGCCTCCATCCTTTTGGATGTCCTTGGCCATGACCCTGAATTTCTTCGTCATGACGAAAAAACGAGGGGAAGTGTGGGCTAGTGCAGGATAGGCTAACGCCGGTATTTTGTGCCACACTACGGGCAAGCACGTGAACTGAACATATTTCTACCGAGAAGGCCATGCCGAGAAAAGCTGAAATCGGAGCGACCCGCGACAGTCACATTTACCGCGTTCGCGTACCGGCCGGATTGCAAGCGCAATGGGAGGAATGGTGCGCGAAGTCGGACAAGAAGCCGTCCGAGGTGATCCGGGCGCTAATGCGCTACCTCGTCCAGGACAACATACCGAACGAGGTGCGTAACTGGGTCGCCGCTCAGGCTGCTGGCCATCCAGACGATGGGCCAAAGGAACGGGTCGAGGTTCGACTCACACCAACCGAGTACCAGAGCATCACGACCAAGGCCGACGCCGAGGGCTGTTCCCCTCATCGCTGGATCGTCAACTGCGTGCGGGCCAGCCTGACCCACGAACCGCAGTTCACGATGGAGACGACGAAAGCTCTATGGGAATCGTCGTATCAGCTCAGGGCCATCGGCCGGAACCTGAATCAGATCGCCAAGCGGCTAAACGAAGGCAAGCCGGCCGGAATCAAGACTGAACAGATGGAGAAACTGGCGACTTACATCTACCGGCACACGGACAAGGTGGCGGCCGTCCAGGACGCTAGCCTTAGTCGCTGGATGCTGAACATCGCGACGAACAGCAACGTTGCCCCCCCTCTGCCCGCTTCCAACGGGCGGAAAGCGCACAAACCTTCATCAATACAGACACGCAACCAGGGCCATGACTGACCGATTGTCCCCCGAGCGTCGTCGCTATCTGATGCAGCAGGTAAGAAGTAAGAACACGCGGCCCGAGAAGGCGGTGCGCTCTCTACTGCATAGCATTGGCTACCGCTTCCGACTGCACCGCAAAGACTTGCCTGGAACTCCCGATATCGTGTTTCCGAGCCGGCGCTTAGTGTTGTTCGTGCATGGCTGCTTCTGGCACGGTCATGGGTGTCGGATCGGACAACTACCGAAATCGCGCCTCGACTACTGGAGTCCGAAGATCGAGGCCAATCGAGCTCGCGATCAGCGAAAGGAAGCCGCTTTGGCCGCAGAAGGCTGGCGCGTTGCCGTTGTCTGGCAGTGCGAGCTGAGCGATCTCGGCGCTTTGGAGGCACGGCTTAGGAACATCCTTGACCCGAGCTAAAAACGATCGACAAAGCGATCGTTTCTTTGTATGATCCCAGTCTGCGATCTGCACTCAACGAACGACAAGGACATTCAGCTATGACACGCCCCATCGGGATCGACCTGTTCGCTGGGGCCGGGGGGCTCAGCCTCGGTTTCGAGCAAGCTGGATTCGACCTCGTCGCAGCGGTGGATATCGACCCAATCCACTGCGCTGCGCACAAGTTCAACTTCCCCAAGTGCGCCACTGTCTGCAAGAGCGTTGTCGATGTAACGGGCGACGAACTGCGTCGCATCGCCGGCATCGGAAAGCGCGATATCGACATCGTGATTGGTGGTGCGCCCTGTCAAGGCTTCTCTCTCATCGGGAAGCGCGCGCTCGACGACTCGCGCAATCAGCTCGTGCATCACTATGTGCGCGTGGTGATGGAATTGAAGCCCAAATACTTTGTGTTCGAGAACGTCAAGGGCCTCACCGTCGGTAAGCATCGCCAGTTTCTAAAGGAGGTTATCGAGGCCTTTCAGAATGGTGGCTACGATGTAGTAACGGATTACAGAGTGCTCAACGCAGCCGACTATGGAGTGCCGCAAGATAGACGCCGTTTGATCCTCATGGGCGCTCGCAAAGGTCTTCCTCTTCCGGCCTACCCGGAGCCTACTGGACGCACGACCGTAGGCGATGCTATAGGCGACATACCCGATGCGGAGAGCTTCCCTGAGCTATGGGAGCGCGACTGGGTGAAGGCGAAATACGGTAAGCCATCAACGTATGCGGCTTATCTTCGTGGCAAGAAAGACGATCCGACCGACTTCGGCTATCGCCGACAATTCGACCCCATGCTACTCACTGGCTCATTGTTGACAGACCACACCGAGTTATCGCGTCAACGCTTTGCTGCCATAGCTCCCGACGATGTGGAGCCTGTCAGTCGGTTCAAGAAACTGGCTCTAAACGGCATCTGCAACACACTACGCGCAGGTACTGCGAGCGATCGAGGTGCATTCACGTCGCCTCGCCCAATTCATCCGACGGTTCCGCGCGTCATCACTGTTCGTGAAGCTGCTCGCCTGCACTCCTATCCGGATTGGTTCCGATTCCATGCGACCAAGTGGCACGGGTTCCGCCAGATCGGCAACAGCGTCCCTCCGCTGCTAGCTCGTGCCGTCGGAGGACAGATCATGAAAGCTCTGCGCAAAAAGCCAGAAAAGCCGTCCGAGATGTTGGCGCTTGGAGACCAGAGCCTGATTGGCATTTCTATGACCGATGCCGCAGCGATGTTTGGCGTTTCTAGCACGGTCATTGCACGACGTAGCCGCCCTGTTGATCGGCCCGCACCTCGACGTCACGAAGAAAGAGAGCTGGTAACAGCATGAACGACACCACCAAGGCACCGAGCCGCTATCACCAGCTTATCGAGAAAATTTTCTTCGACGGGTACTCCGAGGGCATAACCGAAATTCCGTTCGAGCGCAAAGCACTCAAGGAAGCTGCCCAGGAACTCGACATCGCGCTACCCGACAATCTTGGCGACGTGATCTACTCGATCCGTTTTCGCACTCCCATGCCCGCCAAGGTGTTGGCGACCCAGCCAGTGGGGCGCGAATGGATCATCGAATTGGTCGGGCGGGCCAAGTACCGCTTCCGCTTGGCGACGGCCAATCGCATCGTCCCCAACCCGAACCTCGCTGTCATTCGTATTCCCGACAATACGCCCGAGATCATCGGTGCCTATGCGCTCGACGACGAACAGGCGCTGTTGGCGAAAGTGCGCTACAACCGCCTCATCGACATCTTTCTTGGCCTAACTACATTCTCTTTGCAGAACCATCTGCGTACGAGCGTAAAGGGCGTCGGACAGATCGAGATAGATGAGTTGTACGTGGGTCTCGACAAGTACGGTTGCCACTATGTCATTCCAGTACAAGCCAAGGGAGGCAGCGACCAAATTTCTGCAGTGCAGACCGCTCAAGACACTGCTTGGTGCACGCAGAAGTATCCAACCCTACGATGCCGAGCCATCTCGGCGCAGTTCGTCAGCAGCGACCAGATCGCCTTGTTTGAGCTGAAGATGGACGACGACGAGCTCAAGGTCGTAGAAGAACGGCACTACAAGCTGGTTCCTGCCGGAGAGCTTGATCGTAAAGAGATCGTCGACTACCGGAGCTGATCAACCCGGTACTCCTGCGGTACAGGACTCAGTTTTGCCCACCTTCGTCAAGCTGCGCTAAACTACTGTCGCAGCTTACTTTTTTGTTCTGTAGCTTACGCTCCCCTATGCTTGATTTTCCTAGGCATAGCACGTTGGCGACGAACTCATAATCCTTTGGTTGAAGGTTCGAATCCTTCTGGGCCCACCAATAAAAACAGGCACTTGGACGCGAGTCGAAGTGCCTGTTTTGTGGGCTTGGGAAAATTGTTGGGAAAATTCAGCGCCGTCGTGGAGGTTTCACGACCGGTAACTCGTGGTCGTAACGATCTGTCATCGACGACGAGACGTGCCCAGCTGCATCTTGCTTATCGCCTCGATTGCCCTCGGTGTCGGTAACGCCCCGATGCTTCAAACCATGTAGTGAGAAGCGCTCCTCAGACTTGATCACGCCATCGCGTATTGCCGCAGGGATGAATCGCTGCCATGCGCTGTCGAGTGACGACTTGACAATCGGATTGCCGGTCTGCTCAATGAGGAAGAAGCGTTCTTCCGGCTTCATTGGTATCGGAAAGTTGCGGCCAGGCTTGTTGCAGATTTCTGATCGGCGAGCCAGCAACGCCTCCCATGCTTCCGTCATGTGGGCGTCCCACGTGGTGAGTGTGTCGCGCGATCCCTTTCTACGTGACGCGTGCACGCCGTGTTCTAGCCGATGTGCGTCAGTGAGTGAGCAAACTTCGATACCGCGCAGCCTGGCGCTGTATGCCAGCACCATGACTGGGGGGAGATAGCTGGGAAAGCTACCTTTGGTGTGAGGCTTTAAAGCGCCGCGCTCGCGGGCGAACTGTAGAACAGCCTCGAACGCATCAGGCGTAGGCATCCTGAAGGCCTTAGCCTCCTTCGCCTGGAGAACACCAATTGCAGGATTCTCCTTGCAGTAGCCATGGCGCACCCCCCACGCGAGTGTTCGCCGGAGGTAGCGATACAGATGATTGGCCTTGCTAGGCGTTGGAGGAAGCGCCTGCTGCAGGCGAGTAGCCGGTCTCCCGTTTGCAAAGGTCTCAAGCAGCCGCTGCACCACGGGCGTAGTGATGTGTTCCAACTGCACACCACCGAGCTTGGACCCATCCTTGCGGACATAGTTGGCAAGCGTATCAGCGTAGCGTCGGTAATCCTTCTGCGTGTCATGCTGTAGTTCCTTAAATTCGCTCGCTTCGTGGAAACGGTCGAAGAGGTAACGCAGCGTGCCACGCACGTCCCCTCGTAGTCGAGATTCTGCGATTGCATGGAGTTCAGAGAGACGAGCACTTCGAAAGGCGACCGTACGCTTCACTTGTCGGCCACCGTCCGGATGGTCTTCATGCATGTACCAGCGGCCGTTCTCCCAGTAGATGCCTTTAGGGAGCGCCTCCTGCTCGATGTGACCTGGAATATTCGGGTTGAACCTCCGTTTACGTCCCCGCGCCATCAGATGAGATCCTCGTCTTGGTGCTGTTCTTGATTTGCTGCAGTGACAAGGCCAAGAGATGCGTTTATCGCATCCAACGTTGTCCATATGCGGCCGCGCCTGTCGTACTGGTAGCGAATGCCTGTCCGATCAGCCCACCTGACCACGGACGCTACCTGCGGCCTGGGTCCGTCAGGAGCATAGATACGCTGCAGATCCTCGAAGTGCAGGATTCGCTCGGTCATAGCAGCTGCTCCTGCTGCCATTGACGGCGGGTCTTCCATTGCTGCCGCATCTCGTCGCGCAGATCCTGTGCCGCCTGGGCGCCGCGCTTGGCGGCGATCATCTGCTGCAGGAGACTCACCGACCTGGCGTCGGTGTAGCCCTGCTGCAGCCAATGGCGCGCCTCGCATTGGAGCCTGTGTACTTCCATTGCCTCATCGCTCATTGGCTGGTGCCTCCGCGCAGGCGTAGGCCCAGCTGCACCACGTTGCTGTCTGCCGGCGCTGCCTGGCGAGGCACGCGGATGCGATGCATCCGCTTCCATTCGGCCAGTGCCTGGTCGAACGCGGCGTGCTTCTTGGTGCGACCACATGGGCACTCAATAACGTGCCCGCCGCCGGCCTGCAGGCGGCGGCCGTCCGCGATGTGCCGGCCAGCATGTCCATCCCTGTAGGCGGGCAGCGGCTCAGGGTGCGAGATCTCGCGCTGTGTCATGCGGGGTTTTCCTCCGTTGCCCCCGCGCCGTTTCCGATCGCTCGCTCTGCCTGCCGTAGGTGCGCAATGCTGTCTTCATCGATCCGATCGAGCGCCTGCGCGATGGTGTAATCCATGTCCGCGAGCCAGTCGTGCCGGTTGAGCACTAGGGCAGCGGTCAATGCCTCCCCAGTGGACAGCGGACCGGGGTCGTCGTAGGCCTGCGCTGCGCGGGACACAGCAATGACGCGGTCAAGGTTCATCGCGGCATCCTCCACGCTGCACCGACCGGCACACACGCCTCGGCGATCGCAACCGTCTGGATGCGCATTCGCTGTGCCGTGCGTTCAGCCAGCGCCTTGTCGTTGGCGAGCATGAGCACGTCGTTCTGGCTCAGCTGCCAGTCCTAGCCTTTGCGTTGCAGTCGCTCATCCAACTCGACCACGCGCTTGAGGCCGCAGGCCTGGCAGATCGCCTCGGCGTTTAGCGTCTTGCCGCTGGCCATCGGTCCATAAACCAAGATTGACTCAGCCATGGGCTACCACCCGACGCACGGCCATAGCCCGACGACGACGCAAGCGTTGCGGAATCTGTCCCACTGCCAGCCCGACATGTGCAGTCCTTGCCGGGCGAGAGATCCATAGGCGGTAGAGCAACGCGCCGCCGATCGTTGGGGCCGACGTCCCCCCAAGTTTGAGTAGCACCTCAGTTTGCAATCCAATTCCCTATCCCGAGGAGATTGGACGTGAAGAAGCGCTTTTCCGAAGAGCAGATCATCGGCTTCCTGCGCGAAGCCGAGGCCGGCATGCCGATCAGACCTGTGCCGACGGCATGGCTTCAGTGAGGCTTCCTACTACCTGTGGCGCAGCAAGTTCGGCGGCATGAGCGTGCCCGATGCCAAGCGGTTCAAGGACCTGGAGGCCGAGAACACGCGACTGAAGAAGTTGCTGGCCGAGCAGGTGTTTCAGAACGACCTGATCAAGGATGCGCTGCAAAAACAATGGTGAGCGCACCGGCGCGTCGTACGCTGGTGCGCGAGTGGATC
>NZ_JBBYGR010000046.1:0-115655 GCF_038405005.1 Xanthomonas sp. JL1
CTTCAAGCCCCCACGCGGATGCGCGTAGATGCTAGCGTAAATGGTTTCGTGGCTGACGCGCTGGGCAGGATCATCCGGATACATATGCGAGAGCTTGGCAGCAATCTGCTGGGGCGACCAGCGCCATAGCACCAGATGATCTCGCACCAGCTGGAATAACGGCGTTCCTGGCGTCAGTCGCCGCTGCCGGACGCTAAGCTGACGCCGTGCGCGGTAGCGCTTGCCCGCACTGCGCGCGCAATAGGTGGTACTGTCCTGCTTGGCCAATTCCCGACTCAATGTCGACGGGCTCCTGCCTAAAATCCTGGAAATCGCGCGCACACTTTGACCGCGCCCCCTCTCGATCTGGAGCATTGCGCGCTCTTCCGCACTGGGGTGTTGATAGCTTTTTGACATGTGCATACCCTAACTGCTGAGAGGGTGTTGCACTTGGAAATTGAGTCTAAGCTGCTCCAACGCACTCCACGGCAGCCGATGGCTCAGCTGGACCAGTGGATGGCGCAAGTCGATCTGGTTCTCCAGGCGCGAACGAAACAGCTCATCGGCAGGCAACTGCTCGGCGGCAGGACGGCGTGTACGCATGGGCGAAAACTGCCAGAAACCAGGACGTAGCGTAACGAACACTGGCAATTCCAGCACACCGAAAACGCAGATGAAGCCTTGCAATGGATGTGGTCTGGGGGTTTTTCAGGGGCGACTAGTGAAATAACAACGGCCGCAGTACGCGGCCGTTGTCGTTCGATCAGGGAGCCCGAATCATCTGAAGATTCCCGATTCCCGATTCCCGATTCCCCAATCCCGAACCTCAATGATCGCTGGAGCGCAATCCATCCACATCCAGGATCAGTGCCATGCGGCCGTCGCCGATCAGGGTGGCGCCGGCGTAGCCGGGTAGGCCGCGCAGGGCGCGTGGCAGGGGTTTGATCACCACTTCCTCGCGGCCGCGCACCTGGTCCACCACCAGGCCGAAGCGGGTTTCGCCGGCCTGCAGCAGCACCACGGTGAGCAGCGGCGGTTGTTCGGCCGGTACGCCCAGCCAGCGGCGCAGGTCGATCAGGGGCAGGGTATGCGAGCGGCGGTCGAGCACGGCGCGGCCGTCGAACCAGCCCAGCGAGGTCTGCGGTGCATGCAGCACTTCCACCACGCGGGCCAGCGGCAATGCGTAGACCGCTTCGCCGGCCTGCACCAGCAGGGTCGGCAGAATCGCCAGGGTCAGCGGTACGCGGATCATGAAGCGGCTGCCGCGGCCCAGTTCGGACTGGATCTGGATCTGCCCGCTGAGTTCGCGGATGCGCGATTGCACCACGTCCATGCCGACGCCGCGGCCGGAAATGTCGGTGACTTCCACCTTGGTCGAAAAGCCCGGCATGAAGATCAGGTGCAAGCACTCGTCGGTGCTCAGGCGCGCGGCGGCTTCGGCGTCGATCAAGCCCTTGTTGCGGGCGATTTCGCGCAGGCGCTCCGGGTCGATGCCGGCGCCGTCGTCCTGGATTTCGATACTGACGTAGTCGCCTTCCTGCTGCGCCGACAGACGCACATGGCCGCTACGCGGTTTGCCGGTGGCTTCGCGCAGCGCTGGCGATTCGATGCCGTGGTCGATGGCGTTGCGCACCAGGTGCACCAACGGGTCTGCCAGGGCTTCGACCAGGTTGCGATCCAGTTCCGTTTCGGCGCCGATCAGTTCCAGCTCCACTTCCTTGGACAAGGTACGCGCCACATCGCGGGCCACCTTGGGGAAGCGGGCGAATACCTTGCTCACCGGTTGCATGCGGGTGCGCATGACCGCGGTCTGCAGGCGTGCGGTGGCGATGTCCAGCGTGCTGACTGCGCGGTCCAGTTCTTCGTCGCGCAGGCGGGTGCGCAAGGTCTTCAAGCGGTTGCGCGAAAGCACCAGTTCGCCGATCAGGTTGACGATGGCGTCCAGGCGCTTGGTATCCACGCGCACGGTCTGTTCGGCTTCGGCGCCGGCCTTGGCTGCGGCCTTGCCGGCCGCCTTGGGGGCGGGGGCATGCGCATCGTCGCCATGTGCGGCAGCCGCCGGTTTGGCCGCCGCTGCCTGCGGCGTGGCCTTGACCGCCGGCGGGCCACTCTTGGCATCGAACTGGGCGATCAGCGTGGCCGGCGCATGCGGCACGGCCTCGCCGGAGCTCATCGCATCCAGCATGGCCTGCAGATAATCCAGCGACTGCTGCGCGGCATCGAAGTGATGCGCCTGCAACACCGCCTGGCCCGAGCGCGCCATGCCCAGGGTTTCTTCCGCGGCGTGGCACAGCTCCACCATCGGCTTGATCGCCAGAAAGCCGGCGCCGCCCTTGAGCGTGTGGAAGCCGCGGAACACCGCGTTGAGCTGGTCGGCTTCGTCTGGCGCCTGTTCCAGCGAGACCAGCTGTTCGCCGAGGCGATCCAGGATTTCCTGGGCCTCGACGATGAAATCGGCAGCAATATCGTCTGGAACAGCACTCATGGTTACAGCCCCAATCCGGACAGCAGGTCGTCGGCGTCGTCCTGCGACACCGCGTGACGGTCCAGGCCCTTGATTGCAGGACCGGCAAGACCGCCGTCGTCTTTCTTCGGTTCGATGTTCTTCGGCGGCAGGCCGAGCGCACCGAAGCCTTCATGCACGCGTCGCACGATACCGGCCACGCGACGGATGATCTGGCCGCTGAGGTCCTGGTAGCTCTGCGCCAGCGACAGCTCGGTGAGGTTGTGGCGCATTTTTTCCAGCAGCGCGCCCTGGTCCTGGTTGAGCCCGCCTTCGCGCAGCTGGTTGGCCAGCTCGCGGCATTCTTCGACCAGATCCAGCGTGCGGTGGCTGGCCTTTTCGGTCATTTCCACCACATGGTCCAGGCGCGAACAGGCATCGTCCAGTTCGCCGGCTTCTTCGGGCACGGTGGGCAGTTCGCCCAACGCCTGGCCGAGTTCGCGGGCGAGCCGGCTCAGGCTCTGCATCATCGGGCGCGTGCGCAGGGCGGCGAGATGATCCACCTCGCGACGCCAGGCGACCTGGTCACCGCTTTCCAGTGCATCCAGTGCGCCTTGCAGGCGCTCGATCAACGCGGCACGTTCGGCATCGCTTTCCACGGTCGCGTTCATCAGGCGGTCGCCGCCAGACGTTCGAACACCTTGCCCAGCTTTTCTTCCAGCGTCTGCGCGGTGAACGGCTTGATGATGTAGCCGTTCACGCCGCACTGGGCCGCTTCGATGATCTGCTCGCGCTTGGCTTCGGCGGTCACCATCATCACCGGCAGGTGCTTGAGCTTGGCGTCGGCGCGGATGTTGCGCAGCAGGTCGATGCCGGTCATGCCGGGCATGTTCCAGTCGGTGACCACGAAATCGAACGGGCCAGCACGCAACGCCGCCAAGGCGCTGTTGCCGTCTTCGGCCTCTGCGGTATTGGTGAAGCCGAGATCGCCCAGCAGATTCTTGACGATACGTCGCATCGTCGAGAAGTCGTCCACGATCAGGATCCGCATGTTCTTGTTCACATCAAGCTCCTAACAGGAAAAAATACGCGAAAAATTATTCGTCAATTTCGACACCGGCATCGGCCAGTTCGAAGACTTTGAGGCGGCCCCGCAAACGCACCACCGCCTGGCCGTGGATCTGGCAGACGCGCGATTCGCTGACACCGAGCACGGCGCCGATTTCTTTCAGATTCAATTCCTGTTCGTAGTACAGCGACAGCACCAGCTGCTCGCGCTCGGGCAATTGGCCGATGGCCTTGCCCAGTTCGCGGCCGAATTCGCTACGTTCCATCATCTGCTGCGGGTTGGGGCCACCCTTGGCGGTGGTGTCCAGCTCGCCGTGATCTTCGATGCGCGATTCCAGGCTCAGCACCTGGCCGCGTGCGGCGTCTTCCATCAGACGCAGGTAATCGGGCAGCGGCATTTCCATTGCGGCGGCCACTTCGGCGGCGGCAGCGGCGCGGCCGGTGTTCTGTTCGATCTTGCGCACAGCGGCAGCGGCATCGCGGGCGCGGCGGTGCACCGAGCGCGGCACCCAGTCGCCGCGGCGGATTTCGTCGATCATCGAACCGCGGATACGGATCGAGGCGTAGGTTTCGAACGAGGCGCCCTGTTCGGAGTCATAGCTGCGCGAAGCCTCGATCAGGCCGATCATGCCAGCCTGGATCAGATCGTCCACTTCCACGCTGGCCGGCAGACGCGCGGCCAGGTGGTGGGCGATGCGGCGAACCAGGTCGGCGTGCTGGGTTACCACGTTGTCGGCGTTGTTGCGCTGGACGGCACGGTACTGCGCTGCGGCGGTGGTGTTCATGCGGCAACCCCCCGTTGGATGATGCGTTCGACGAAAAACTCGACATTGCCGCGCGGCACGGTGGGAGCCTGCCAGCGCGATGTGCGACGTGCGATCTCGGCAATGGCCTGCGCCGAGGGGCTGGCCGGGTAGGCCTTGATGACCGGTTGCTGGCGCTGCACCGACAGGCGCAACCAGTCGTCCTGCGGCACGTGGCCGAGGTAGTTCAGCGAGACGTCGCCCAGGAACTTTTCGCACACGCGCGAGAGCTTGTCGTACAGCAGGCGCCCTTCATTGGGGTCGCGCACCATGTTGGCGATGATCTGCAGGCGGTCCACGCCGCGTTCGCGCGAGAGCACCTTGATCAGCGCGTAGGCGTCGGTGATCGAGGCCGGCTCGTCGCAGACCACCACCACGGTGTCCTGGGCGGCCTGGCAGAAGGTCAACACGCTGTCGGTGATGCCGGCGGCGGTGTCGATGACCATCACGTCCAGGTCGCGTTCCAGTTCGGAGAACACGTTGACCAGGCCGATGTGCTGGGCCGGGGCCAGTTCGGCCATGTGACGGCGGCCGGAGGCGGCCGGCACCACCAGCACGCCGCCGGGGCCTTCGATGATGACTTCATCCAGCGTGCAACGGCCGGCGATCAGGTCGGCCAGGGTGTACTTGGGCGCCAGGCCCAAGACCACATCCAGGTTGGCCAGGCCAAGGTCGGCGTCCAGCAGCAGCGTGCGTTTGCCCATGTCGGCAAGCGCCACGGCCAGGTTGGCGGAGATGTTGGTTTTGCCCACGCCACCCTTGCCACCGGTCACGGCAATGGTGCGCACCGGGCCCAAAGGCTCGGGACGGGTCGCCGACAGGGGGAAGGCGTTGGTCAGCTTGGCGTATTCACGCGACTGCATGGTTGTGCTCCGGAGTACAGGGCTTATCGGCAGCGCGCCGCAAATCTTCAAGGCGAAGAACGAGACTGGCGGCATTGGCGCGGTGCAGGTCGTCGGGGACCCGCTGTCCGTCAGTCACCCAGGTGATGGGCATTTGGTGGTCGACCACCACCGACAAGGCGCTGCCGAAGCGGCCGGTCTCGTCGAGTTTGGTCAGCACCACGCCTTGGGGTTTGGCGTGGGCGAAGCGGCGTACGACCTCGTCGAGGTCGGAAAAATGGGCGTTGGCAGGCAGCACCAGCAGCGAGGTGACCTGCTGGGCGGCGCGCAGCCAGTTCAGCTGGGCGGCCAGGGCGCGGTCGCGCTGGCCCATGCCGGCGGTGTCGATCAGCACCAGCTTGTAGTCGCGCAGGCGCTCGAACAGGTCAAGCAGGCTTTCGGCGCTGTCGGCTTCGTGCACCGCGACGCCGAGCTGACGGCCGTAGCTGTGCAGCTGCTCGCGGCCGCCGACGCGCTGGGTGTCGGTGGTGACCAGGGCCACGTCGCGCGGAGTGTGCTGTGCGGCGAAGCGCTGGGCGAGTTTGGCAATGGTGGTGGTCTTGCCGGCGCCGGTCGGGCCGACCAACGCGATCACGCCGCCGCGTTCCAGCGGGTCGACCGGGGCCACCGGCAGACGCTTGGACAGCAGGCCCAGCATCAGGCCGCGGCCACGGTGCAATTCGGTATCGGCCGGGATCTGCATGGCGACATCGCGGGTCAAGCCGGCATCGAAGCCGTAGTCGTCCATCAGCTCCAGCGCCTGCGCACGCGCCGGTGAGCCACGCAGGCGCTCGTCGGTGAGGCGGTTCATTTCGCGCTCGATCATCTGCCGCATCAGCGCCAGCTCACCGCGCAGCTGCTTGAGTTCTTCGTCGTTCTGCGGCGCCGGAGCGGCAGCAGCGACCGCCACGGCGGCCGGGGCGACCACGATCGGCGGCAGCGCGTCGTCCATGTCGAAGCCGTCGTCGTCCTGCTCGTCGTCGTCCTGCCCGTAAGAGGCGTGGGTGGCAAGCGCGGCGGCCATGATCGGCGTGCGTGCCTGCACCGGGGCAGCGTGGACCGGAGCCTGCACCGGAGCCTGCATCGGAGCGGTGGTCAAAAAGTCGGCGAACAGCTGTTCCGGCACGGCCGACAGCGCGTGTTCCTGGCGCGGTGCGGTGGTGACGGCCACCGCGTGCGCCAATGCCTGGGCGGCCGGCGAGGGGATGGATGCGGTGCGCACCGGTGCGGCGGCCGGCGCCTGGCGCGGCACGTTGACCGGCTGACGCAGCGCCATGGCGGCGATCATGTCTTCAGCGGCGTTGGCAACGCGCTGGCGCTGGCTCACGTTGGCGTTGGCAGCCAGCTTGAGCGGGGCATGCACCGGCGCGGCAGGCTTGGTCGGGGCTTGCGGGGCAGGCGCCTGCTGGATGGGGGCCGCCGCATTATGTGCGGCGGCCGACGTCTCGGAGCGCGCGGTTTCCAGGGCGCGCTGCACGAGTTCTTCGTCGTAGTTGCTGGCAGCGACGATCTCGATGCCTTCGGCGGTACGGCGGTTGGACAGGATCACTGCGTCCGGGCCGTGTTCTTCACGCACCATGCGGAAGGCGGTGCGCATGTCCGGGGCAACGAAGCGTTTGATTTTCATGCGAATTGCCTCGAGGAACGGGACCCGCCGGACGCCGGACGGGTGCGCGATGAATGTGGGTGTGTTGCCAGCGTCATGAGGTGCCTGTCCCGGTCGTTGTTCCAAGTCCTGCGTTCGCTCCGGAGCGGTGCTGCTGCTGCGGTGTCGGCAGAGCTGATGCATGCGGTGTGCCAAAACGCGCTGTGCTGGGTTTCTGGCGCCGGAAGATAGAGGGCCGCGACAGGGGCGACGCAGTGCGTGCGGCTCGGCTGGGGCTTCACGTCACTGGCTTGACTTGCTTTTTGCCCAGGACGTTGAAACGCTGGCGTTAGCGTGCGGGCAGATGCGGCGGGGTAGCCGGCCTTTGCAGCCCTCAGGCATGGCCAGCGGCGTGCAATCGATTGGATGGTCAAACCAGTGGCGGCTTTCCGACGCCGGCTGTGGTGGTCGATCGCCGACCCGTCGCCGGTACTGATGGCGTGACGCTTGCCGGGTGCACGTGTGCGTCGTTGGGCGCGATGGGCCTTGCCGGTAAGCCCGGTCGCGCTCGGGGGCGCTTCTAAGGCGTGCGTTGGTTGGCGGACACATGCGGGCGTCTGCGGGATTCAGCTGATCGTACCCACCAGCTTCAGGCGCTTGTCTTCCGGCACTTCGCTGTAGGCCAGGACCGACAGGCTGGGGACGCTGTGGCGAACCAAGCGGGCCAGTGCGGCGCGTACCTGGCCGGGCACCAGCACCACCGCCGGTTCGTTGCGGGCTTCCTGTTTGCCGACGCACTCGGCCAGGCTCTGGTGCAGGCGTTCGGCCAGGCCCGGTTCCAGCGCCACGCCATTGCCGTGGGTGGATTCCTGTAGCACGCGCTCCAACTGCGGGGCCAGGGTGAACACCGGCAGTTCGGCCGACATGCCGGCGATTTCCTGCACGATAAAGCGGCCCAGCGAGGTACGCACTGCGGCAGTGAGGGTGGCCGGGTCCTGGCTGTGCGGGGCGTGTTCGACCAGTGCTTCGACGATCTTGCGCAGCTGGCGCACCGGGATCTTCTCGATCAGCAAGTTCTGCAGCACG
Source organism: Xanthomonas sp. JL1 (assembly GCF_038405005.1). Lineage (NCBI taxonomy): Bacteria > Pseudomonadati > Pseudomonadota > Gammaproteobacteria > Lysobacterales > Lysobacteraceae > Xanthomonas > Xanthomonas sp. JL1. The sequence continues at coordinate 7,846 of NZ_JBBYGR010000046.1, forward strand.
CGCACCACGACCGACAGCGGCAGCGCCTTGGGGGTGAGATCTTCGACCATCTTCGGCGCAGTCTTGGCCAGCGTCGCCAGCAGCTGCTGCACCTCTTCGTGGCCGAGCAGTTCCGGGGCGTGTTCGCGGATCAGGTGCGACAGGTGGGTGGCGACCACGGTGGCCGGGTCGACCACGGTGTAGCCCATCGATTCGGCATAGGCGCGTTGATGCGGCTGGATCCAGGTGGCGTCCAGGCCAAATGCCGGGTCCTTGCCGGGGATGCCGTCGAGCTGGCCGAGCGCGCCGCCCGGGTCCAGCGCCAGCTCGCGGTCGGAATAGATTTCTGCGGTGGCCACCGGCACGCCGTGCACCAGCAGGCGGTAGGCGTTGGCGGACAACTCCAGGTTGTCGCGGATGTGCACCGGCGGGACCAGGAAGCCAATGTCCTGGGTGAGTTTGCGGCGCACCCCCTTGATGCGCGCCATGAGTTCGCCGCCCTGGTTCTTGTCCACCAGCGGGATCAAGCGGTAGCCAACCTCCAGGCCCAGGGGGTCGATCGGGCGCAGTTCGTCCCAGCTCAGTTCGGCGCTGGCTTGGGCAGCAGTGGCGGCCGCGGCGGCCTTGGGGTCGGTGGCGGGGGCGCCGGTCGGGGCGACCACCAGGCTGCGCTTGTACATTTTCCAGGCGATGACGCCGAGGATCAGGCCGAGCGTCAAAAACGCGACGTTCGGCATGCCCGGCACCAGGCCGACCAGGCCCAGGATGGCCGCGGCCACCGCCAGCGCGCGGTGCTGGCCGAACACCTGGCTGACCATGGCACCGCGCATGTCCTGCGCGCGCGAGGCGCGGGTCACCAGCAAGGCGACCGACGACGACACCAGCAAGGCCGGCAGCTGCGCCACCAACCCGTCGCCGATCGACAGCAGCGTGTAGGTGGACGCGGCATCCATGAAGCTCATGCCGTGCTGGAGCATGCCCACGGCCATGCCGCCGACCAAGTTGATGAACAGGATCATGATCGCGGCGATGGCGTCGCCGCGGATGAACTTGTTGGCACCGTCCATCGCGCCGTAGAAGTCGGCTTCTTCGCGGACTTCTTCGCGGCGGGCCTTGGCTTCCTCACGCGTCAGCAAACCGGCGTTGAGGTCGGCGTCGATGGCCATCTGCTTGCCGGGCATGGCGTCCAGGATGAAGCGCGCGGTCACTTCCGACACGCGCCCGGCACCCTTGGTGATGACCACGAAGTTGATGATGGTCAGGATCGCGAACACCACGATGCCCACGGCGTAGTTGCCGCCGATCACGAACTGGCCGAAGGCCTCGATCACCTTGCCGGCGGCGGCGTGGCCGTCCTGGCCGTTGATCAGGATCACGCGGCTGGAGGCGACGTTCAGTGCCAAGCGCAGCATCGTGGTCATCAACAGCACGATCGGGAAAATGGTGAATTCCAGCGGGCGCTGCACGTACACCACCGCCAGCAGCACCATCAGCGAGATGGCGATGTTGAAGGTGAACAGCGCATCCAGTACCGGTGCGGCCAGCGGCACCATCAGCATGGCCAGCATGGCCATCAGGGCCAGCGGGGCGCCCAGGCCGTTGCGCAGCAACTCCATGACGCGACGGGCATTCATCGGGGCGGGTTGGGCGCTCATGCGCTGGCTCCCTTGCCGAACTCATCCACTTCCAGCGAGGGCAATTCCGGCATCGGGCCGCCGTTCCAGCCACGCAGCTGGTAGACGTAGGAAAGGACCTGGGCCACGACGGAATAGAGTCTCACGGGAATTTCCTTGCCGACTTGCGCTTCCCTATACAAGGCGCGTGCCAACGGCGGTGCGGTGACGATGGCCACCCGGTGCTGCTCGCCCGCTTCGCGGATACGGAAGGCCATTTCGTCCACGCCCTTGGCCACCACGATCGGGGCGCGCATCTTGCCGCCTTCGTACTTGAGCGCCACCGCGTAGTGGGTCGGATTCATCAGGACCACGTCGGCCTTGGGCACCGCTTCCATCATCTGGCGCTGCGACATCTGCATCTGCATCTGGCGGATGCGGCCCTTCACTTCGGGGCTGCCCTCGCTTTCCTTCATCTCGCGCTTGATCTCTTCGCGCGTCATCTTCAGCTTTCGCATCCAGTTCCACTTCTGGTACGGCGCGTCGATGGCGGCCAGCAGCACCAGTGCGCCGGCGGTGTAGAACAGCAAGCTCTTGGTGAAGTCCAGCCCGTTGCCGACCGCCTGTTCTAGCGGCTGGCTCACCAGCGAGCGCAAGCCAGGCAGGCTCTTGGAGATGCAGAAACTGGCGGCCAGGCCGACGAACAACAGGCGCAGCACCGACTTGACCAGCTCGGCCAGACTATTGCTGCCCCACATGCGCTTGAGCCCGTTGGCCGGGTTGAGCTTGGTGAGGTCGGGCATGATCGCTTTGCCGGAAAAGTGCAGGCCGCTCATCAGCAGCGGGCCGGCCAGGCCGGCGGCCAGGCAGATGCCGATCAACGGCAGCATCACCCATAGCAACTGCAGCAGCAGATCGCCGAAATGGCCGAACAGCGCCATCGGGTTTTCGCGCATCGTCGGGTCCGGGCTGAGCGCGGTCTTCATCCACGCCGTAGCGCCATCGCCGATGCCGCGGGCCAGCGCCATCAACGCGAACACGCCGGCACCGAATACGGCCGCCGTCGACAGCTCGCGCGACTGCGGGATGTTGCCCTGCTCACGGGCCTCGCGCAGACGTTTTTCGGTGGGAAGCTCTGTACGCTCGCCGCCGTCTTCGGACTCGGACATGGAGGTGCCGGTGGGGGATTAGCCCAACTGATGCAAGCGGCGTTCCAGTGCGTGGAATCGGGAATCGGGAATCGGAACAGCAGTGGCGGCACGTGGCGTTGCGGCGTGTCGGGGCTGCCTGGTGGGGAGGGCCACACACGGGAGCTGGCAGGTTTCCACGGCGGTCCAGATCGCTGCTCGGCCCGGCCAGGGCGTCGTTGAGCGTGGAGGCCGGGTGGGCGTTCGTTCGACGCCGTTTGCAGCTCAGCGAGCCAGGCGGCGCGGGCCGTTGCGCTGGGCGACCACGGTGGCGATGAAGCGTTCGGCGTCCATCGGGCGGCCCAGCAGATAGCCTTGCAGTTGGTCGCAGCCCAGCCGTTCCAGGGTGTTGCGCTGGGCGATGGTTTCCACGCCTTCGGCGACTACCTGCAGACGCATGGTGTGGGCCAGTGCCACCACGGCGGCCACGATGGCGATGTCTTCGGCACTGCTGTCCATGGCCTGCACAAAACTGCGGTCGATCTTGAGCTCGTGCGCCGGCAGCTTGCGCAGATAAAGCAGGTTGGAATAGCCGGTGCCGAAGTCGTCGATGGCGATGCGCACGCCCAGTGCGTTGAGCTGTCCGAGGGTGCGCAGGCAGGCCTCGGCATCGCGCATGGCCATGGTTTCGGTGATTTCCAGGGTGAGCTGGCCCGGTGCCAGCATGAACTCGCTGAGCGTGGTGGCCACTTCGTCCAGCAAGCTGGGCGAGGCCAGCTGGATCGCCGACAGATTGACCGCCACCCGCCAGTCGCCGTGCCCGGCCGCGCGCCAGTCGTGCATCTGGCGGCAGGCCTGCCGCAGCACCCAGCTGCCGAGCAGGCCGATCATGCCGCTGCGTTCGGCCAGCGGGATGAAGCTGTCCGGCGGCACCAGGCCGCGTTCGGGATGCTGCCAGCGGATCAGCGCTTCGGCGCCGATCGGGCGGCCGTCCTCGGCGCAGTATTTGGGCTGGTAATGCAGCACGAACTGGCCCAGCTCCAGCGCGCGCGGCAGTTCGTGCAGCAACTGCAGGCGTTCGCGGGTGGTGGCCGTCATCGAGCGTTCGAAAAAGCTGTAGCGGTTGCGGCCCGCGTGCTTGGCGTGGTTCATCGCCGCGTCGGCATGCGTCAGGAGCTGGGGACCGCTGGTGGCGTCTTCCGGGTACTGTGCGATGCCAAGGCTGCTGCTCAGACGCAACTCGTGGTTGGAAACCATGAACGGCACCGCCAGTGCCTGCACCAGATGCGCGGCGAGTGCGGCGGCATCTCCCGGGTCTGCAATGTCGGCCACCAGCACGAACTCGTCCGCACCCAGCCGTGCCAGGCTGCCATGCGCGCGCCGATGCGCGTTCAAACGTTCGGCCACCACCACCAGCAGGCGGTCGCCCAGCTGATGGCCGTAGCCGTCGTTGATCACCTTGAAGCCGTCCAGGTTGATCAGCATCACCGCAAAGCGCTGCCCCTGGCGCTGGGCGCGTTCGATGTTCTGCAGGAGATGCTCGTGCAGCAGCACGCGGTTGGGCAGTCGGGTGAGTGGATCGTGTAGCGCCGCCAGGGTCAGGTCAGCATTGGCCTTGGCCAGCGATTGCATCAGCACGTCGGTACGCTGCTGAAAACGGCGCGACAGCACCGAAATGACCAGCGCCAGTATCAGCAAGGCCAGGGTCACCAGCACCACTGCCGCCAGCCACGACAATGGCAGCTGCGTATCGGCCTCGACTCCACACAAACTGCCGGGTGCGAACCGCGCGGCGGCCATGTCGGTGTAATGCATGCCCACGATCGCCACGCCCATGATCACGGCGGCGATCATGCGCAGACTGTAGCGATGCCCGTCGTGGCGCAGCCGGAAGACGATCCATAACGCAGCGGCAGAGGCGACGATGGCGATGGCGATGGCGATCGAGAGCCCGAACAGCAGTGGGTCATAGCTGATCGCCTTGACCATGCACAGCGCGCCCATGCCCATGTAATGCATCAGCGCAATGACCAGCCCCATCAGCAGCGCACCCAGGCCCAGCCGTGGCACGGACAAATCCGCGCGTGAGGTCAACCAGAGCGCTAGCGCGGAGGTCAGAATCGCCACGAGCATCGAATAGACCGTCAACGCCAGGTCATAGCCCACCGGAATCGGCAGGCGGAACGCCAGCATGCCGATGAAGTGCATCGACCAGATGCCAATACCCATGGCAATGGCGCCGCCGGACAGCCACGCGGCTGCGAAGCCGACACGGCTGGCAGTCATCCATGCGACTAGCGGCAGCGCGGTATAGAAGGCCAACACGGCCACCACCAGTGACAGCATCACCATGCCAAGGTTGTAGGTTCCGACCACCTATCCAGTTCCCACGTCGAAAGACGCGTTGCCCAAGACCTAGCGACCCCTCGCGCGACTTCTTGAGTGCAGGGGAGCGACCAATGTCATCAATGGTGCGTTGCCGCCAGATACGGCGCGCTTGAACCTGCTGCGGCCGCCCGGCCTGCGCAGGCGACATGCGCAATCACAGCGCGTTCGCGCGCTTCTCAACTGCCGGTGCAGCATGTGCGGCACTGGACGCGTGCGCGCGACATCCTTCGCGCGCGCCCTATGCCACCGAACTCTCCGGTTCCGCTGGTTCGATGCGATTACGGCCCGAGCGCTTGGCGCGATACAGCGCCTCGTCGGCACGCGCCAGCAACGACGCGGCGGTGTCGCCGACGCGGAACCAGGACACGCCCACCGAACAGGTCACCTGCAGCGGGCGTGCGGCACCCACTTCGTAGGGGGCCAGGCTGAGCGCTTCGTGGATGGCGCGCAGCCGGCGCTGGCTCTGTTGGATCACGCCCGGCAGCAACAGCAGCAATTCTTCGCCGCCGTAGCGGCCCACCTTGTCCGAATCGCGCAGGCAGGCCGTCAGCCGCGCGCCCACCGTGGCCAGCACCGCATCGCCGACCAGGTGCCCATGGTCGTCGTTGACCTGTTTGAAGTGGTCCAGATCGATCAACACCACTGCCAGCGGATGCTCGCCGTGCGCGCAGCCCTGCAGTTCTGCGGCCATCGCTTCCAGGATGCCGGAGCGATTGAGCAGGCCGGTCAGCGCGTCGTGGCTGGCCTTCAAGGCCAATGCCGCGCGCGCGTTTTCCAGTTCGCGTTTTTCGCGCTCCAGCTGGTAAGTGCGCTCGGACACCAATTCGGCCAGCATGCGTTCGCGCGCCACCAGATGGCGGTGCCGCCAGCGCCACAGGCCGATCAACAGGCCGCCGCCAATCAGTACATACAGTGCGATCGCCGGCGGGCTACGCCACCACAGCGGCGCGACCGCGAAGGGCAGGTCGGCGATGGGCGATGCGGTGCGACGGTAGCGATCCAGCACCTGGACCTGCAGGCGGAAATGCCCGGAGGGCAGGGGGGGCTGGTCGATGGACAGGTTGTCGCTCTGAATCCATTCGTCGTGCAGGCCGAGCAGGCGATAACGCACCGTCAGGCGGCTGGGGTCGTCGTAGACCTCCATCGTCGACAGCTCGATATGCAGCGGTTTGTCGCTCCAGCCCAGCAGTTGCCCGCGCTGCACCGGCATCCCGCCGCGGCTGAGGCTGTCGATGCGTACGCTCGGCTGGCGCTCGTCGAACAGGTGCGCCGGGTCGCTCAGGTGGCTCACCCCGCGTGCGGTGCCGATCCAGATCGAACCATCCGGATCTTCGGCAAACGCCGCCTCGGAGATGTCCTCCCAGATCAACCCCTGCGACTGCGACAGATGCGCCCAATGCTCACCGTCGTAGACCTCCACGCCACGTGTATGGCCCACCCAGACCCGGCCGGCGCTGTCGCCGCACAGCAGATACACGCCGACATCGCGCAGCGCTTCGTCGCTGATTTCTTGCAGGTCCAGGCCGTCGCGCAGCAACATGCCGTGCCACAGGCCGGGGCGATAGAACGCCAGCCAGACCTCACCGCTGTCGCTGATATGGAACTTGCTGATCCATGGCTCGGGCGCGCCGCCGTTGACCTGGACTTTGACGTTGGACCAGTGCCCATCCTGCAGCCGGAACAAGCCATTGGAGGTGGAGACCCACAGCGTTCCGTCGGCGGTTTGCTGGACATCGGTGTAGGCGATGGCGGGCATGTCGGCCACGGCCTGCATGCTGCCGCCGTCGAGCGGGTGCTCGATCACGAACAGGCCACCGGCACTGAGCATCCACAGCCGGCCCTGGCGGTCGATCAACAGGCGACGCCCAGTGCGCGGCAGCTTGGCGATTTCCGCGCTGTGTCCGTCCGGCCAGGTGCGGCGCAAGAAACCGGCCGAACTGAGTGTCCACAGACTGCCGTCCTGGCTGCGCTCCATGCCCACGATCTGGATGCCGGCGCTGTGCAGGGCCGGGACGAAGCGCCCATCCGGATCGGTCTGGCGACCGATGCCGTGTTCATTCCCGACCAGCAACGCGCCTTGCCCGTCGCGGGCGATCGACCAGGTCGGCGCGGCCGGCATGCCTTGCGAAGCGTCCCAGTTTTCGATCCATTCGTAGCCGGCCCAGCGCACCAGTCCTTCGCCGTCGACGGTCATCCAGACATCGCCTTCGCGGTCCACCAGGATCGCATCGCTGCTGGCCGGTGGCAGGCCGTTCTCGGTGCCAAACGTGCGCCAGCGGCCGTTTTCCCAGCGCGCCAGGCCGTCGTTGCGACGCACCAGCACGCGTCCCTCGCGGTCCATCACCAGCGGCGCCTGCCGACCGACCGTACTGCCATCCAGCAGCGGCAGCGGACGAACGCTGAAGGTGTCGGCGCCGCGCGCACGATAGAGCAGGGTGCCGGCACCGCGCACCCACAACCCGCCGTCTTGGTCGCGCAACACGCTGGACCAACGGTCTTCCGGCACACCACGTTCCGGTCCGAAGACCTGCACCTTGTGCTGCGCATCGATGGCGCACAGCTTGCGAGCGCAACCCGCCCACAGCGTGTTGCCATCCACCGACAAGCTGAACACCTTGGACAACTCGGGAACGCGTACGCGGGTTGCGGTGTCCAGCAACGGTTGGCTCTGCCAGTGCCCGTTGGCGCGTGGCTGAAGGATTTCCAGACTGCCCTCATTGAGCAGCACCGTGCCCCAGGGGAGGCCGGCAAGTTGGATTTTGTCCTGCAGGTGCTGGGCTTCGTCCGGCGCCAGTTTGCGGAACCCGTGTTCGTCGCCGACGAACACGCTCTGAAAGCCGGCCACCCACAACCGCCCATCGGCGGATTCGGTCATCGAACTGATGGGCTCGTTGCGCAAACCATCCAGCGGCACTTGTTGAAACGTGCGCCCGTTATAGCGATACAGCCCGCTCTCGGTGCACACCCACAGCAAGGTGGCGCGGGTCTGCAGCAGACAGGTGCCGGCAAGACCGAGCAGGCCCTGGTCGTGGGCATACCGCCGGATGCTGATGCTCTGCGCGCCTGCCAGATCCGCCAACGACAGCAACGCCAACAGCAACACCACGGCAAACGGTGCACGCCGGTGCGACGACCTCCATTGGCGTTGCTGAAACCCCACGGGCGTTGCAGTCTCCCATGCATCGGCGCATGCGTTCCGCGCAAATTGCGCGGTGTCTCACGCTTGCAATTGGCAGCCCCCCCCATAGCAGGCCGCATTGTAACCATTAGCGGCTGCCAATACGTATTTCTTTAATGTTCCAGCGAGCATGGCGACGTGAGGGGTGCGAGCGCGACTGTTTGCTCGGTTCGGTATACGGCGCTGGTCGCGCGCGTGCGCACGCTTGGCCCATACGCAGTCGCGAAAGGGTCCAAAGCGCTTGACCGGCCGGCATATGCGTCTTGCGGCAGTGCGATGCGTTGACGGCGCCGACCTGCCTTAAACAGCTGCGGTTGATGGGGTGCGACAGACGGCTGTGTCACTCGCGCTGCTGCGGGTCCAGCGGCAAGACCTGCCCAAGACGATCCAGGGGCACGTGGTCGTAATCGATCCGATTGCGGCCGCTGCGCTTGGCGCGGTACAACGCGGCGTCGGCGCGTGCCAGCAGTTGCTCCAGCGTTTCGCCAGCCTGGAACCAGGCTACACCGATCGAGCAGGTGACGTGCAGCCAGCCGTCGTCGACGGGGTAGTCGCCGCAGATGCCGCGGTGCATGGCGTCCAGGCGATGCGTGGCACCCGGCGTCAGCCCTGGCAGCAGCGCCAGCAATTCTTCGCCGCCGTAACGGCCGATGCGGTCGTCGCCGCGCACCAGCGTATCCATGCGGTGGCCGACCCCGGCCAGCACGGCGTCGCCGGCCAGGTGGCCATGTTGATCGTTGACCAGTTTAAAGTGATCCAGATCGATCAACACCACCGCCAGCGGCCGCCCGCTGCGCGCGGCGTGCAGCAGCATTTCGCGCAGCGCGGCCAGGATGCCGGCGCGGTTAAGCAGGCCGGTGAGTTCGTCGTGGGTGGCTTTGAGCGAGAGTTCGGCGCGCGCTGCTTCCAGATCGCGCTTGTCCTGTTCCAGCTCGGCGGTGCGCTCGGCTACCAGTTGCTCCAGCTCGTGTTTGCGCCGCAGCAGTTTGGCGGTGCGCCAACGCAGCAGCGCGATCACCGCCACGACGGCCAACAGCAGGTAGCCGGCGATGGCAGCGATGCTGCGCCACCATGGTGGACGTATGACGAACTGAAAGCGCGCGATCGGGCTGGCACTGCGCTGATAGGCATCCAGCGCCTGCACCTCCAGCGTGTAGTTGCCCGGTGGCAGCAGCGGATAGGTGAGGTGGCTGAGTGAGGACGTGGTCCAGCGCGCCTGGACCCGGTAGCGGAAGCTGATGCGGTTGGCGCCGCCTTCCACGCCGGGCGTGCTCAGCTCGATCTCCAGCGGCGTTTCCGACCAGGCGATCGACGCGCCGGAATGCACGATCTGGGCACCACGCCGGACCTCGGCGATGTCGACCCGCAGCGGTTGCGCGGCGAACAGCCGTTGCGGGTCGCGCAGATGGCTGAGTCCCCGGCTGCTGCCGATCCAGATGCTGCCGTCGTCGTCTTCCAGAAAGGCGTTGGACGACATGTCGTCCCATAGTAGCCCCTCGGCGCGGGTGATCCGCGACCAATGGCCGTTCTGGTACAGATCCAGCCCCTGGCTGCTACCTACCCACAACCGCCCCTTGCGGTCGTGGCGCAGGATGTAGGGCATGATTCTGGAAATCAGCGGGTCGTCCACCGCCTGCAACAGCAGGCTGCCGTCGCCTTGCAGGCGGCCGTGCCACAGGCCGGTGTCGCGCAGCGACAACCAGATTTCGCCATTGGGCGCGAAGTCGATCTGGAGCATGTCCTGGCTGGGCAAGCTGCCCCGCACGGGAATCTTCACCCAGGTAGTGCCGTTGCGGCGATACAGGCCATCGCGGGTGGCCGCCCACAGCCGGCCCTGGCGATCGAAATCGATATCGCCGATGAACTTGCCTTCCATTGCCGGGTCGGGGGCCAGTGCATAGGGCGGGGCGGCCTGGCCGCGGACCAGGCCGCGCGGTGTCGCGATCCACACCGTCCCTGCCTTGTCGAACAGCAATTTGTAGCCGGCGATGGGCAAATCCATCACGCGGCTGGTCACCCCGGTGAGCGGATCGCGCCGGGCAATGGCGCCGGAGTAATACGACACCCAGGCCGCACCATCGGGCGCCACAGTGATGTTCAGTGCCTGCGACAACACCGCACCGTCTTCCAGCAGCCATGGCTGCGCATGCGTGGCATTCCGCTTCAACAAGCTGGCGCCACCGTCGGCACCGACGGCGAGCATGCCGTTGGGTAGGCGCTGCATGGTCCAGGTCGGCGCTGGCGGCATGCCTTGCGCTTCGGTCAGGTGCTCGATGCTGTCGTAGCCCAACACCCGCTGCAGGCCCATTCCGCGGGTGCCGAGCCATAGCGTGCCGTTGCTTTGCAGCAGCAACGGGCCGACCAGGGCGTTCAGCTGGAGGCCCTGGTCGGCGCCGATATCGGTCCAATGCGTGCCTTCCCAACGCACCAGGCCATGATCGGACCGGGTCAGCATGCGTCCACGCGCGTCTTCCACCATCGTGGTCGAGCCGGACAGCGTATTGAAACTGTTTTCCGGATTGGCCGGGTGTTCGGTAAAACGGGCGCCGCCGGGGGCGCGCGAGACGATCGTGCCGCCGCCGCGCAACCACAAGCGTCCGCCCCGTTCGCGGAAGATCACCCGCCAGCGTCGCGCCGGCACACCATCGGCTTCGGACAGCGCTTCGACCACAGTGCCGCGCGCATCCAGGCGACAGACTCCGCCATCGCACGGTACCCAAAGGAACTGCCCATCTGCCAACAGCGTCGTACCCGGCTCACGCAGTTTGCCGTCGGCGGTGCGCACCGGCAGCGGTTGGACCTGCCAATGGCCGTCGGCCTCTGGCGTCAGTGCCAGCAGCGCGCCGTTGCTGGCCACCGCAACCCCGGTGCGGTAGGCCGCGATGACATTGCCGGCGTCGGCACGGATGCGTTTGCCGTGATCCAGCACTTGCACGAACTGCTCGCCGTTGCGCACGAAGACGCCGTTAGCGGTGGCCACCCACAGGCGCCCGGCATGATCCAGCGTCAGCGCGCGCGTATAGCGCGCATCCAGCCCCTGATCCTGGCCGACCGGAATGAAACGATCACGCTCGAAACGGTGCAAGGCCAGCTCGGTCGCCACCCACACCACACCGCGGCGGTCTTCGACCAGGCCGGTGATGCTCATGCCTTGCAGACCATCGCTCTGCGCGTAATCGCGGAAGCTGTAGCTCTGCGCGCGCGTACTTCCGATGCCCGCCGCTGCCAATGCGACCACGAACAGCCCGCGCCAGACCCAGAACGCGATGCGCTGCGGCGCAGAAAGGGCGAACAGGATATGCAGCTTGAACATCGGTCGCCGTTGGATGGGTAGGTGGTTGATGAGGTGTGAGCATCAATAAGTCAGTGGGATTGACGGCCTGTCGATTACAAACTTGAACGGCGGACTACGCGGTCAATTTTCTGGCGGCGTCGAATGCGGTATCGAACATGCGCTGCACAGGGGGGGCGAATTCGCTGGCGAAGCTCGACAACAGGAACAGCCCCAGCAACACCGTCAGCGGCAAGCCCAACTGCACCGGATTCAACGCCGGCGCGGCCTTGGACAGCGCGCCGAAGGCCAGGTTGACCGCCAGCATCGCCACCATCATCGGCAACGCCAGGGTCAGCCCGCCGCGCAGGATCTGCAGAAACAGGGTGGGCGCTACTTCGGCGAATGCGCCGGCATCGGGCAATGCGGTGCCGATCGGCAAGGCTTTATAGCTATCCACCAGCAGTGCGATCACCGCCAGATGGCCGTTAGCCGCGAAGAACAGCAGCCCGAAGCCGATGTAGAACCACTGCGCGATCACGCCCGACGTCACGCCGCGCATGGGGTCGGACATCTGTGCGAACGACAGGCCGGTGGACTGCGACACCAGCTCGCCGGCCAATGCGCCGGCTTCGAAAATCAGCTTCAGCATGAAGCCCATGCTGGCCCCGATCGCCAGCTCGCGCGCGATGCTCAGCACCGCCTGTGCGGTAAAACCGTCCCACTCCGGCACCGGCGGCAGGATCGGCGCCAGCACCATTGCCAGCGTCCCGGCCAGCATCACCCGCACCCGTCCGGGCACGGCGCGCGTGCCGATCAACGGCATAGCGGTGAGCAACGCACCGGTACGCAGCATGGTCCACATGATCGCCCCGACCATCGCGAACGCGCGCTGGCCGTCGATCACCATCTGGGTTGCAGCATCCATCCGCGCTACCCGCTAGCCGATCAGATGCGGTATGCGCTGGAACAGCGCGATGGTGAACTCCACCAGATGCCCTAGCAGCATGCTGCCGGTGGCAAACAGCGTGGCCGTCAGCGCCACCGCTTTGGCCACGAAGGCAATGGTCGGCTCGTTCAATTGGGTCGCGGCTTGCACCACACCAATCACCACGCCAACCACCAGCACGGCCAGCAACATTGGCCCGGCAATCCACAGGACGGTGACCAGGCCACCACGCAGTTCAGTCAGGGCGATTTCAGGACTCATGGGAGGTGCTGATGCAAGTGGGATGCCAAAGGGGGGGGGCGGGATTGGGGAGTCGGGATTTGTGATTTGGGCTTGGCAGGCTATTTGCTGGTGGATGAGGTCGGTTTCATCCCTGCGATTGGCCTTGCCGTCAGCCTGTTGTTGTTGTTGCTGTGCTCTTGCTTGGCTTTTGCAGTTCGCTTTTCATCCTCCATACCGCAGCGGCAGGCCATCCGGGTCAAACCCCACAGGGGCGGCGCGCATGGATGCGCGAGGTTTTTGTAAAGAGCCCAAAAGCAAGAGCTAAGCACAATGACAAAATGCACAGCCGCACAGCCGCACAGCCGCACAGCCTGAGCAGTACGGCTGTGCTGTGCGGCCCCTTCGACAAAACGCACTCAGATGGCAAGTGCTAAAGCGGGCAACGCGCGGCTACCCCTACGCGGCGTTGAAACTCGCAGCCAACGTGCCGACCACCAGCACCCAACCATCCACCAGGATGAACAGCAGAATCTTGAACGGCGCGGAGATCAGCATCGGCGAGAGCATCATCATGCCCATCGACATCAGTACGCTGGCCACCACCAGGTCGATGATCACGAATGGGATGAAGATCAGAAAGCCGATTTCAAAGGCGGTCTTCAACTCGCTGGTCACGAACGAGGCCACCAGCACCGGGAACGGCACGGCGTCCGGGCCGACGTATTTGCCGTCGCCCGCCATGCCGGCGAAGGTCATCAGATCGGTTTCGCGGATCTGCGCCAGCATGAAGGCGCGTAGCGGCTGGGTGGTCAGTGTCCAGGCGGTGGAAAAATCGATCTGGTTGTTGAGGTACGGCTGTAGGCCGGCGCCCCACATCTTTTGCCACACCGGCATCATCACCAGCGCGGTGAGGAACATCGACAGGCCCAGCAGTACCTGATTGGACGGCGTCTGGCCGGTGCCCAGCGCCTGGCGCAGCAGGCCCAGCACGATGGTGATACGGGTGAAGGCGGTCAGCACCAGCAGCATCGACGGCAGCAGGGTGATCGCCGTCATCAGCAGCAAGGTCTGCAGCGGCAGGCTCACCGGCTGGTCGCCGATACGGCCCACGCTCACGTTCGGCAGCGACGGTAGCTGGTTGGAACCGGCCGGCACCGCAGCCGGCGTGGCCGCAGGTGCGGCTGCCTGCGCCATCGCCGGCAGCGCGGCCGGCGTGGCCGCGGCCAGCAGCGGGCAACTCATCAACAGCACGATCAGCACCCGGCGCACGCTACGCCCCCAACGATTCCAACGGCTCAACATGTCACGGGTCCTTGCGCAGCTTCTGTGCGAGCAGCTGGGCGAAATTGGGGAGTTGCTTGAAAGTGGGCAGGGTGGGTGCGGGCGTGGTCGGCAGCGGTTCGGGCAAGGTGTGCAGGGTGCTGATGCCGCCGGCGGTGACGCCGAGCAACAACTGCTGGCCGTTCACCTCCACCACCACCACACGTTCCTTGGCACCAACTGCCAGGCTGGTCACCACACGCAAGCCCTCGGTGCTGCGGAATCCGCTGCCGGGCATGCGCTTGAGCAACCAGCTCAGGCCGACGATCAGCGCGAGCACCAACAGCAACGCAAAGATTGCGCCAAACAGGCTGGGCGAGGACGGCGCCTGCGCGCCGACCTGGGTCGCCTTGGCCGCGACTGGCGCGACTGGCGCGACGGTGGCAAGCAGGCCGATCACCGCAGCCTCCGGATCCGTTCGCTGGGGCTGACCACATCGGTCAGGCGAATACCGAAGCGGTCGTTGACGACGACCACTTCGCCGTGTGCGATCAGGGTGCCGTTGACGTACACGTCCAGCGGTTCGCCGGCGCCGCGTTCCAGTTCCACCACCGAGCCCTGGTTGAGCTGCAGCAGGTTGCGGATCGGAATGCGTGCGCGGCCCACTTCCAGCGACAGGGTCACCGGCACGTCCAAAATCACGTCCAGATTAAGGTCGGCGGCGTTCTGGTCGTGTTCGGCCTGCAGGCTGTCGAAGGTGGCAGGCGAGGCGTCGAGGATGTCGGAGTTAATCATTTGCTGGAGTCCTGGGAGGGAACGGCGCGTGGGGCTTGCACGCCGGGCGGGCGTACGGCGGTGATCTTGACGGCGTTGTTGCCATTGGAAACGCCGAATTCGCCGGTGAATAACGGGATTTCTTCCACGCACAGCGGCACCTGGGCGGGCAGGTCGATCGGCAGGATGTCGCCGACCTTCAAACCGGTGAGCTGGCGCAGACTCATGCGCTTGCTGGCCAGCACGCTGGACAGGGTCACCTCGGCGGTGTCCAGCTGCTCGCGCAGCATCACGTTCCAGGAGTCGTCGCGGTCGTTGCGGTCGCTCTGGATGCCGGCGTCGAGCAGTTCGCGGATCGGCTCCAGCATCGAATAGGGCAGGGTGATGTGGATCTCGCCACCGCCGCCTTCCAGCTCCACATGGAAGCGGCACACCACCACGTACTCGCGCGGGGTGACGATGTTGGCGAAGTGCGGGTTGATCTCCGAGTTGATGTACTCCAAGTCCACGTCCATCACCGGCGCCCAGGCTTCCTTCAAGTCGGCGAAGGTCTGCTTGAGCATCAGCTGCACCACGCGCATTTCGGTGGCGGTGAATTCGCGGCCTTCGATGCGGGTGTGATACCGGCCGTCGCCGCCGAAGAAGTTGTCCACCACGGTGAACACCAGCGTGGGTTCGAACACGATCAGGCCGGTGCCGCGCAGCGGTTTGAAGCGGATCAGGTTGAGGTTGGTCGGCACATACAGCGAGTGCATGTATTCGTTGAACTTGACCAGGTCGATGCCGCGCACCGACAAATCGGCCGAGCGCCGGATTAGATTGAACAGGCCGATGCGCCACAGCCGCGCAAAGCGCTCGTTGACCATCTCCATGGTTGGCATGCGCCCACGGATGATGCGGTCCTGGCTGGACAGATCGTATTGACGGGCCTCGCCGGGCAGCGGCTCCGGCTCGGTATTGACCGCGCCCGAATCCACGCCATGCAGCAGGGCATCGATCTCGTCTTGGGAAAGCAGATCACTGACGCTCATGGGGCAGGCCTTACTGAGTAACGAAACTGGTGAACAGCAATTCTTCGACGCACTTCTTGCCGGTCTCGCTGGTCATGACCTTCTGCGTTTCCGCCAGTGCAGCCTTCTGCAGCTTCTGCTTGCCGGCCAGGTCGGCCACGTCGGTGGCCTTGGTCTGCGACAGCAGCATCAGCAGGTGCGCACGGATCGCCGGGGCGTTCTCGGTGATGAGCTTGAGCTCTTCCGGGTCGCGGGTGACCAGCTGCACTTCCACCTGCAGGTACTGCGGGCCATCGCCGGGGTCGGCCAGGTTGACCACGATCGCCGGGTCCATCGGGAAGTACTGCGCCGGCTTTGGCACCTCGGCCACCTTGGGTGCGTGCTTGTCACCTTTGTCATCGGCCTTGTGGCCCAGAAAGAACCAGGCGCCGCCACCAGCGGCCGCCAACACCACCACGCCGATGGCGACCAGCAGAATGGGCTTCTTGCCGCCCTTCTTCTTCTCGCCCTTATCGTCTTTGTCTTCGGACTTCTTGGGTTTTTCGGCCGCTGCCACAATCTGCTCCAGGGGAATGCTCGCACTGTCGATGCAATTTGCATGCCAAAGCGGCGTCGGTTTCCTGGCGCGGGCAGCGCGCAGGCCGAAAAAACCCCCGCAATCCTTGCGCTGCGAGGATGCAGGCGCGTCATCGGCAGGCAGCCGAGGCGCGATGTTCAGCGGTGCCGGGGCGTGCCCGGCACGTTATCTCAGGCGTAGGCGTCCAGCAATCCACGCTGGCGTAACACCACCGACGGAATTCCGACGGGCGGGCTGTCGTCCAGGGTGAGGCCGTTGCCGTGGCCATTGCCGCCATTGCGATTGCCGGACGGATGCTGGTGTTGCTGGCCGACATCGGCCTGGCCAAGCTGGAAGCCGTTCTGGCCGAGCATTTCGCGCAGCCGCGGCAGGCTCTGTTCCAGCGCCTGACGGGTGTCGGCATTGGCAGCGGTGAAGCTGGCATTGACCTTGTCGCCGTCCAGATGCAGACGCACTTCGACCGGACCCATCTCGTTCGGGGTCACCTTGATGTGGGCGTGGCCGATCTTCTGGTCGGCCAGCCAACTCATGCGTGCGCCGATGGCATCGTCGAAGTTGTCGCTGCCCAGGTCCGGGGTGGGGGTGGGCGAGGCGCTGAAAATCGGCGCCGCATCCTGCAGGCGGCTGAGCGCCGGCGCGGTGGTGGTCGGCAGCGCGAACGCCGGGGTGTCCGGCGCGGCCGGAGCGGTACTGTCGTCGGCAGCCGGTTCCAGCGCTTTGGCGGCCATGCTCATCAGCGCGGCAGTCTGTGCGTCGCCGTTTACGGCGGTGGTCGACGTGGGTTTGCCGCCTGCGCCTGCGGCGGCGGCCGGCACCAGTGCGCCCAACGCGGGCAGGGCGGGGGCAGCGCTCGCGGTTGCGTTGGCGGCGGTTGCATCGGTGGGCAATGCGGTGGCCGTCCCGGCGGCGTTGGCTGCGCCGGCCATGCTGGCGGTCAGCGCCGCGGCTGCGGCAGCCAGCACATCGCCACCCGGCAGCGCCTGCGCCAGCAAGCCCATGCCGAAGCCGCCCAGGCCCGCGGGCGGCCAGCCGGCATCGGTCGCCGATGCAGTTGCCGCCTCTGCGGGTGCGTCCTCGCTCGCCGTGGCGGCGGTCTTGGTGTTCTTGCCGGTCTTGCTGGCAGCGGTAGCGGCGCTCTTGTCGGACGCTGCCGCGTCCTTGGCGGTGCCGGACTTGGCCGGCTTGGCATCGCCGTCCTGCGCCCGCGGCCGTGCGGTGGCATCGCCGGCCGCGTCGTCGCGGTTGTCGTCGTCGCTGCGATTATTGTCGGACTGGTTGGACTTGGGCGCGGCCTGCTTGGCGGGCACGCGTTCTGGCGCCTGCGGCGGGGCCTGGTGCGGCGTGTTGGCCGGATTGAGCATGCGCGCAAACTGGTCCTGGCCTGCGTCCGGTTCGGACGACGGGTCGCTGTAACTGGATTTCTTGCCAGTGCCGGCAAGCGCGCCGAGGCCGGCGGCGAAGGCGGACAGGGGATTCATGCGGATTCTCCGTGGGTGTCCTGGCTGCGGGCCAGACGCGAACGACGCGCGCCGAGGTCGTCCATCTCACGCTGGTCGCGGCGTTCGATCACTTTGTTTTCCTGGGCGCGATAACTGGCGGCCAATTGCTCCAGTACCTGCTTCTCGCGGCTGGCCAGCAGCAGGCGGGTACGCTCGGCTTCGACCTTGGCGATGTTGCTTTGCACGGTCTGTGCCTGCTGCAGCACGGCGCTGTCCAGACGGTCCAGAAATGCGCGGCGGTTGGTCAGCGCCACCGCGCTGGTGCCGGCCATCTTGCTGTTGGCGTATTCCTCGACGTAGCGGCGCAGTTCTTCCAGACGCGATTGGTGGGTTTGCAGGGTGCGCTGGCGTTCGGCCAGATCGCGAGCGACCTTGTCTTCCTGTTCCTGCGCGCGGCGCAGTAATGGGTCGATCCGTTTGGACTGCATCATGAATTAGTTCTCGGGTTCGACCAGCTGCTGCAGGGCGGACAGGCTGTCGCTCAGGACCGACGCCTTGTGTACGTCCTGCCCTAGGAATTCGACGATCTCCGGCCAGCGCGCCAATGCTTCGTCGGTGGCCGGGTCGCTGCCACGCTGGTAAGCGCCGATGGCGATCAGGTCGCGGTTGGCGGTGTAGGCGGAGAGCAGCCGCTTGAGCTTGCGGATGCGCAGGCGCCAGGTGTCGTCGGCGATGTCCTGCACCACGCGGCTGACCGAGGATTCCAGGTCGATGGCGGGGTACAGGCCGCTGTCGGCAACCCGACGCGAGAGCAGAATGTGGCCGTCCAGAATGGCGCGGGCGGCGTCGGCGATCGGGTCCTGCGGGTCGTCGCCTTCGGTCAGCACGGTGTAGAACGCGGTGATCGAGCCGCGGCCCTTGGCACCGTTGCCGGCCCGTTCCACCAGCGCCGGCAATTTGGCGAACACCGACGGCGGGTAGCCGCGGGTGGTCGGCGGCTCGCCGACCGACAGGCCGATCTCGCGCTGCGCCTGGGCGAAGCGGGTCAGCGAATCCATCAGCAGCAGCACGTTCAAACCCTGGTCGCGGAACCATTCGGCGATGGCGGTGGCGCGATAGGCACCATGCAGACGCGCCAACGGCGGGCGGTCGGCTGGGGCGGCCACCACGACGGCGCGGCGCAGGCCTTCTTCGCCCAGGGTGGTCTCGACGAAATCGCGCACTTCGCGGCCACGTTCGCCGATCAGCCCGACCACGATCACGTCGGCCGCGGTGAAGCGGGTCATCATGCCCAGCAGCGTCGATTTACCGACGCCGGAGCCGGCGAACAGGCCCACGCGCTGGCCGCGGCCGATCGGCAGCATGGCGTTGATGGCGCGTACGCCGACATCCAGCGAGGTGGTGATGGGTTCGCGCGCCAGCGGGTTGATCGACACGCCGGCCATGCCGACGCTGCCTTCGGCGCGGATCGGGCCCTTGCCGTCCAGCGGGGTGCCGTCGCTGTCGATGACGCGGCCGAGCAGGCCTTCGCCCACTTCCACGCCGCCGCGGTGCCGCGAGGGCACCACGCGCGCATTCGGCAGCAGGCCGTGCAGTTCGGCGCTGGGCATCAAATAGGTCCGTTCGCCGGCGAAACCGACCACTTCGGCATCGAGCCAGCCGCCATCGACTTCGACCTTGCAGGTGGCGCCCATCGGCGCTTCGCAGCCTGTGGCTTCCAGGGTCAGGCCGACCGCACGGCGCAGGATGCCTTCGCGGATCAGGGTGCGGCCGGCGGTGGGTTCCAGGCCGAGGGTGCCCAGGCGCGTGGCCAGGCGCAGATTGCGTGCATCCAGCCAATCGGCCGGGGTGGCGCCGAACAGGGCGCTCACAGGCCCGCTCCGGATTTGCGCATGACTGTCTCCAGTGCGGCCCGCAGGCGCGCATCCAGGGTGCCGTCGATGCGCACGCTTTCAGCGTGCACACGCAGGTCGCCGCGGCTCAGGCTCATGTCTGGGGCCACGCGGGTGGTGCTGCTGGGCGCCAGATACGGCAGCAGCGCGGTGATGTCGTCCGGGTGCAGGCGGACTTCGACCTCGCGGCCGGCACCGCCGACCGCATCCACCGCTTCGCCGACCAGCTCGGCCAGCAGCTGCGGATCGGCTTGATAGGCACGTCCGACCAGCTGACCGACGATGCGCACGGCCAGCTCGCCGAGCGCGCCGACCACTTCGTTTTCCAGCCGCGCCAGCGGGTGGGTGAAGTTGTCCAGGATGCCGTCGATCTGCGCGGTCAGGCGCCGCACTTCCGACTGGCCCTGGGCGAAGCCTTCGGCATGCCCACGGGCGAAGCCCTCCTGCTGGGCGGCATCTTCGATGGCCTGGATCTCTTCCAGGGTCGGCGCACGCAGCACCGGCTCATAAACGGCCGCTTCGTCGAATTCGGTTTCCGGCCCGGCCGGGACCAGGTGCAGGTCCGGGGCCAGCCAGCGGGTGACCACGTCGTTCATACCATCGCCTCCGCACCGGCGCCGCCCAGGCTGATGGTACCTTCGTCAGCCAGACGGCGGACGATGGTGAGGATTTCCTTCTGCGCCGCTTCCACGTCGGCCAGGCGCACCGGGCCGCGCGCTTCCATGTCCTCGAGCAGGATTTCGGCCGCGCGCTGGGACATGTTGCGGGTGATCTTTTCGCGCACCTTGACGTCGGCGCCGCGCAGGGCCAAGCCCAAGCGCTCGCCGGAGACTTCGCGCAGCAGCGTCTGCAGGCCGCGGTCGTCCAGGTCCACCAGGTTGTCGAACACGAACATCAGGTCCTGGATCTTGCCGGCCAGGTCGGCGTCGATCTTGCCGATCTCGCCCAGCACGCCCTGGTCGGAGCCGGTGTCCAGGAAGTTGAGGATGTTGGCCGCCACCTTGATGCCGCCGACGTTGGACGACTTGAGGTTCTGGTTGCCGGCAAACTGACGCTCCATGATGTCGTTGAGCTCGCTCAGCGCATTCGGCGGGATCCGGTCAAGGGTGGCAATGCGCAGCAACACGTCGGCGCGGGTGCGCTCGGGCAGCAACTTGAGCGCCTCGGCAGCCTGGTCGCTGTCCAGATGCGCCATCACAATCGCGATGATCTGCGGGTGTTCGTTGCGTACCAGGTCGGCGACCGCGCGCGGGTCCATCCACTTCAAGGTGTCCAGGCCGGTGGTGTTGCGGCCCAGCAGGATGCGGTCGATCAGGCCACCGGCCTTGTCGGCGCCCAGCGCCTGGATCAGCACGTTGCGGATGTAGTCGTCGGCGCCCACGCCCAGCGAGGTCTTGCCGGCCAGTTCGCCGTTGAAGTCGTCCATTACCTTTTCGACCTGATCGCGCGAGATGCCGGTCATGGTGGCCATGGCGATGCCGATCTTCTGCACCTCCTTGGGGTCCATGTGTTTGAGCACTTCGGCGGCGTCGCTTTCCCCAAGCGACAGCAACAACACCGCAGCACGCTGCACGCCACTCATCGGTTCTGTTTCAGGCTTCACTGGCAACCCATCCCTTTACGACTTGTGCAACACGTTTTGAATCGGCTTTGACTGCTTCGCGTGCAACACGCATGCGTTCTTCGTAGGCATCCGGCAGGGCGATTGCCGGTTTGCGCTCCTGCCCGATGCTGGCGGTGTCCTCGCCCATGTGCGGCAGCAGCGAATCCTCGTCATCGACCATCCGCACGTCGGCGCTCTGTGGAGTGCCATCGTTGCCGCCCTTGCGCTGCTTTTCCTTGATGGGGGTCACGCCGGTGAGCTGACGCAGGGTGGGGCGCACCACACCGAACAGCAGCGCCAGCACCACCAGCGCACCGACCAGCAAGCGCAGACCGTTCTGCACGCGCGGGTCTTCCCACCACTTCGGCCCTTCTTCGCCGGCCACCGCTTCACGCACGAACGGCGCATTCATCACCGACACCGTGTCGCCGCGTGCCGCATCAAAGCCCACTGCCTGCTTGACCAGGCCTTCGATACGGGTGAGCTCGGCAGCGGTGAGCGGTTGTTCGACCATCTTGCCCTTGGCGCCGGGGCGCGGGACGTTGTCCAGCAGCACCGCCACCGAGACGCGCTTGATGCGGCCGGCCGGCTGGCGGGTGTGCTGCAAGGTTCGGTCCAATTCGTAGTTACGGGTGGCGCTCTTGGAACTTTCGGTCGGCGCGGCCGCTGCGGTGGCCTGGCCGTTGGCAGCAGCGGGGGTGCCCGGTGCGCCTGCAGCGGCCGGTGCCGGCGGCTGGCCGGGGCTGTTGCTGGTGGCGCCCGGAGGGCCCTGCGGGCCGGTCGCCGTGGTGCTGGTGTCGTTGACCTGCTCGCTGCGTAGCTTGGCCGGCTCACCGTTGTAGAGCTCGCGGGCTTCTTCGACCACCGAAAAGTCCATGTCCACGCTGGTTTCCGGGTTGACCCGGCCTGGGCCGGTCATCGGTTCCAGCAATTCGCGGATGCGCTGGTTGTAGGAGCTTTCCTGGCGGCGCACCTGTTCGAACTGGGCAGCGTGCTGGGCGGCATCGCTATTGGGGTCGGCGATGGAGAGCATGCGGCCACTCTGATCGACCACGGTGACGCGCTCGGGGGTGATGTTCGGGATGCTGGACGCCACCAGATTGACGATGGCATCGACCTGGTTGCGTTCCAGACCCTGGCCACCGCGCAGTTCCAGCACCACCGAGGCGCTGGCCACATCACGCTGGCGGGTGAAGGCGCTGGGTTTGGGAATGGCCAGGTGCACGCGGGCTTCGCGCACCGGGCGCAGCGTGCCGATGGTGCGCGAAAGTTCGGTTTCCAGCGCGTGCTGGTAACGGGCGTTTTCCACGAACTGGCTGACGCCGAAGCCCGGGTCCTTTTCCATCAGTTCGAAACCGCCGCCGGTTTCCTTGCCGGTGAGGCCGGAGCCGGCCAGCTTCAGGCGGGCGTCGTACAGACGGTCCTGCGGCACCGAAATGGCGCCGGTACCCTGATCGATCTTGTAGGGGATCTGCGCGGTGCGCAGCAGGTCGGCCGCTTCGGCATTGCCCTTTTCATCCAGGCCGGTGTACAGCGACTGATAGCCGGGCTTCTGCGACCAGAAGAACACCGCCAGGCCGGCCGCCACCGCCAGGGCGATCATCGCCATCATGGTCAGCTTGCGGGTGATCTGCAGGCTGCTGACACGGTCGAACCATTGCCCCGCCTTTTCGGCGTTCTGGTTCATGTTTTCTTTGCTGATCGCAAGTGCCATGTGTCGTCAACCTTTACAGCGGCATGTTCATGACGTCCTGATAAGCCTGGACGAGACGGTTGCGGACTTCCACGGTGGCGCGGAAGGCCACCTGGGACTGCTGGGAGGCGACCATGACCCGTGCCAGATCGGCATTGGGGTCGCCCATTTCGAATGCTTTGGACAGGGCGCCGGCCCTCTGCTGGGCCTCGTTGACGCCACCGATGGCGCTGCGCAAGGTCTCGCTGAAGCTCGATGCCTGGGTGGCCGGTGTTCCCTGTGCGCCGGCCAGTCCCTGGATCTGGTTGCCGCGCGCCGCATCGCCCACCGCGCGCATCGGGCCTTGGCCCATCTGCGTCTGGTAGCTGCGGATCTGCGAGAGGATGGAGGTAACGGAGTCGCTCATGGGTGCGGTCAGCCAGGGAGGCATCCACACCAATGCAAGCGGCGTGCCGAAATGGTGCCAGTATCCCGGCGCCGGGGGCAGGGAGGGGGCTGTGCCTCGGCTGCCGGGAGCAGGCAGCGATTTGTGTGCTGGGCTGCGAGGCACTGCGCGGCCGCAGTTTCCCTTGGCGCCAGTGCGCCTGGCGCCTCCTCAAGAGTCGGACAGTTGTCGGCAAGGTGTTGTCGACAGGGCGCGCGCCTGTTCAGCCAGCCTGTCCAGCAAGACGCGGGCCTGTCTGGCGGAAAGCAGCTGATCTGCGGTTTGGCAGCAGGGTCCTTGCCCGCCCACCATCGCGGGACACGCTGCAAGTACGTCCTTGTCAGCACCGTGGCGGCATCCATGCCGCCACGGGTCCCGCGACGGTGAGCGGGCAAGGACCAGTGGTGGAGATGGTCGGTGTGTCGGTGCAGGCGACAGGTGACGTTCGCTCGCTGTGGAAACAAGCGTTGGCAGCTCGCATCTCCCCAAGCGTGACGCCGCGCCGTCTTCGCACCATGCGCCGCTTTTATAGAACCGCCGACCAATGTTCTGGTGCGGTGGCCTCGCCGCTTTCGGGACCGTTGGCGGCATGGATGCTGCCATCGAGCCCCCAGGGACGGGTTAACAGCGTGTCCCGCGAGCGGTGAGGCGCCGCGCACGCGACCGACTTGGCTTTTGCGACTCTCTAGAGCGACGCTGCGACCGAATAGTTCCCATGAGCGACAAGTGCGCCACGCACTCAACCGACTCGGCCTCTCCCTCCAGATAGATAACGCTAAGACCCGACATCTCTAAAACTGCGAGCCATCTGCGCATGATGATGGGCGTGCCCACCGGTGTTGGAGCGCCTCGCGCGGCTGAGTGATCAGTCCGGCAACCACGCCTCCCGCCAGCGCTCCAGATTGCTGCCGCTGAGCATCCAGTCGCGCCGCACCACCTCGCGCAGGGCGGCGCCCTTGGCGCGGGTCGCATCCAGGTCGGCCAAGTGCTCGCGGATGGCCCCGATCCAGTCGCGGTAGCGGTTCTTCACCAACGTCACCGGCAGGGTGCCCTGGTAGCAGCGCACGTCGCTGGCGATGACCGGATAACCGCAGGCACCGTATTCGAGCAGGCGCAAGTTGCTCTTGCACTCGTTGAACAGGTTTTGCTCCACCGGTGCGAGCGCCAGGTCCAGATCCAACGCCGCCAGCGCCGCCGGGTAGTGATCGATCAGCACGCCTGGCTGAAAGTGGTGGATGTGCTGGCGCAGCGCGAACGGGTACATCCCCATGAACACCCACTCAACTTCATCGGCCAGCTCGCGCACCACGTCGGCGATCAGTTCCAGATCGCCGGTATGGCTGGCCCCGCCGGCCCAACCAATCCGCGGCTTGCCACACTGGCGCTCGCCTCTCGCCGGCAACTGGTCCCACCAATGGGGCGGCAAGCGGTTTTCGGCCACCCGGATATCTCTGTGCAACCCGGCGAACGCCTCGGCCAGCGCCGGAGTGGACACGACAAAACGGTCCACCATGCTAAGACCACGCCGCACCGTTTTGAGAATGTCCTTGGGCATGTGCTCGCGGTGCGCATTCTTCAACGGCAAATTGGGCAGGTAATCGTCCAGCTCGTACACCTTGAACGCGCGCGACAGCGCCTTCATCCGCCGCATCGCCTCCAGTCGCGCCTCGCCGACCTGGCGCTGCAGGATCACCACATCGGGATCCTGACGCGCCAGTTCGCTGATCTCCAGGTAGCCGTTGAACAGCACTCCTTCGGCGAGTCCAGCTTCCCGAAGGGCGCGTAGCGGCTGGATCACCCGGTAGTGGCCGCAGCCTTCGATATCGGCCGGCAACGCGATCACGCTCGGCAGCGGCCGCCATGACTGCAATGGACGCCAGCTCGCGCGTGGGTCGGCCAACGCGAAGCCGGCGCCCGGGTCCAACGAAAAGCCCGGGTTGTAGGCAGGGTCGTTGGCCATCACCGGCAGCCACCGCGCGTACATCGCGTCTTCGTCCAGCGCGGTGACGGGTGTTGCCTCGAGCGGGTCGATCAACAACTGCGCATGCGCTGCGAAGACATTGAGGTAGCCCGCTTGCTGCAAGCGCAGGCACAGATCGACATCGCTCCACTGCGCCAGCGCCGGCTCCAGTTCGAAGCCACCGGCGTCCATAAACAGCTGACGCGGCAACATCAGGCATTCGCCGCTCAACGCGCTGTAGTTTTGATCCAGTTGCAGGCGCTGCAGATAACCCGATTCGTCGAATGCCGCGCCTTCGAACGCGCGCGTTGCCGGTGCCCCCAGGCCCAGCAGCAGGCCGGCGTGGTGCACCGTGCCATCGCCGCGCAGCAACTTGCCGGCTACCGCACCGACCTCCGGGCGCAGCGCATGGTTGAGCAACTGCTCCAGCCAATCGGCCTTCATCACCGCGGCGCCTGCCGCCAGCCACAACAACATGTCCCCACGCGCGTGTTCGGCGGCGGCATTGCACACCGCTTCGCGCGACGGTTCGCCGGCAAAGCGCAGCACGCGGATCTGCTGCATGCCGAGGGTATCGATGCCGGTCAGCCAGTCGCGCAGGTCTGGCGCAGTGGTGCCACGATCCAGCAGGAGCACCTCGTAATGCGGGTAAGCGGTGTTGGCGAGAATGCTTTCGAGGCAGCGCTGCACCTGCGGCAAGCGGCCATCGACCAGCACCAGAATGCTCACCAGCGGCTGCTGCGCATGGCGGTAGTCCACCGCGTGCCGGCCGGGCCCGGTGCTGTGCACCGCGGCGTCCACGTAGCCGCGTTCGGCGAGATGACGCGCAATCGCCTGCCGCTCGTCTTCGTCGGCATGCTGCGGCGTGGCCGATGCAATCAGCAATGGCTCAGCGATATGTCGAATGCAGGCCAGCCCGTAACGCTCGACCAGGCACAGCTGGTAATCCAGTTCGAATGCCGCGCTGGGCCCGGTGGGGAAGCCGCCATCGACCAGCAGCGTGCGCTGCCGGAACACCCAGTGCCGCGACAACGTCGCAGGTGCGCTCAACAGCATGTCCAGATACAGCGCCGGCCGCAGCGCCAGCCCCAGCTGGCCGTTGTCCAGCGCCATCACTTCATCGGCGTAGATGGCCTGGCAGTCGTCCGGTAGCGCGAGCATTTCCAGTGCCAGCATCAGCAAACCGCTGGCGGTGAACAGGCTGCCGGCATCGACCAGCAGCACCCAATCGATCGCGTCCTGTGAGGTGATCACTCGGTTGAGTGTTGCCGCCAAGTCTTGTTCGTCGATCAGCACGCCGCGCTCACCGGATTCGGCAACCTGCTGCGGCGAGCTGCTGATGACCCAGGTGTGATGGTGTTGATAGCAGGCCACCGCATCCAGGCTGGCCCGCGTTGCTGCCACCCCCGCGGCATCGCCGTGACGGTCGATCAGCAATACCGCAATGCGCGGGCCACCGGCATGCGCCTGCAGGCGCGCTTCGATCAACGCACGCTGCACTGTGTTCGGATGACGCACACCCAACCAGGTAGCCGGCGACACGCGCTCGGCCATACCCGCGCTTTGCATCAACGCATTGACCAGATCCACCGGCTTGAACACGCGTGCCTTGTGCGGACTGAGCGGTGCCACCCGCACCAGTCGGTTGTCGCCAGTCTCGCGTCGCCAACCGAGCTGCCGGATGCCCTGGCGCAAGTCTTCATGGCCCTGATCGCCGATGCCGGGCTGATCGCGACCACTCTGACTGAACTGCGCACTCGAGACACGGAACTGGGTCAGCGGGCTGGCCAGCATCGCCAGGTTGCCGTGGCGCAGCAGCTTGACGTAGATCGCCAGATCGCCGACCCAGTGGATGGCCTTGCCATTCAACGCCATCAACGCGTTGCCCAACGCCAACAGATCCGCGCGTCGTGCCAGCACGCAACTCGGCTCACCGATGAAATTGATGGTGTGGTCGGCCAGAAACGACACCAGCTCCGGCCCGTCGATCAGCACGTCGTCGGCGAATGGGAAGCATGTGGCCAGGATGTCCGGCAACGGCTGCCCGTCGTCATCGATGCGTATCCGCCGCGAGGAGGCCATCGCCGTGCCCGGATTACGCTCGATCGCTTCCACCAGCTGCGCAATGCAATCGGGCTGCAGCACATCGTCATCGTGCAGGAACTTGACGTACTCGCCCTGTGCCAGGGTGATCCCTTTGATTTTGCTGCCGAGCTCGCCCAGGCGAGCTGGATTGCGGAAATAGCGGATCGGAAAACGGCATTGCAGCGAATGCCTTGCGACGCGCTGTTCGATCAAGGCATCGGCACTGTCGTCGCAGACGATCAGCTCGAGCCTGGGGTAAGACTGCAGAACTACGCTCGTAAGCGCTTCATCGAGATAGCGCAGCTTGTAGGCAGGCATCACGACGCTGACAAGCGCACAGGTGGCGGAGCGATCTTCTGGGTGGTGCATCATGGGTCAATAAGCAGCTCAAAAATAAGGGCATGCAGAGGAGTCAATAGCACACACAGCGGAAGCTCCGGCATCGCTCTACCTTTTTCCAAATCGTGAATATTCCTGGGCTTACTCCGCCCAAGGCGGCGGTGCGGCACCGGCGACGGGCGATGCATATAAGACAAGGTCGTAGTAGTGGCCGGGAGAGTGCTGGCGTAGACGGAAATGATAGCCCTCCACCAATTTGTCCAGTTGTTCCACGATATCCAGCAAATCCTGGGCGTAGTGGTAGACACAAATAGCCATGCGGGGGCGCTGGGTCCGGATGAGGTGAGATGCGCCTTCCAGTGCCCTGGCTTCAAATCCTTCGATGTCCAACTTCAGTAGTGTCAGCTTTTCCAATTCGTCGTCCAGGCGTGTAGTAGCCACCGAGATTCCGCCATTCACCGATACATGGCTGGAAACCGTGCCGGTCTCCTCGAAACGCAGCGTCGTAGGTTCGTTTGAGATGGCTTTTTTGATGGCCTTGAAACTGTGCGCGGGAAGGGGGCCGGCATTCGCGATGCCCTCCAATTTCTGGAAGTTGATGCGATCGGGTTCAAAGGCAGTGATGCTTTCGTAGCGATGGCGGGATGTCTCGAGAAACTTATGCACGATGGGTCCCTGGAAGGCACCGCCATCGCAGAAATGTTCACGCTTGCCCAGCTGGAATGTGCTGGTATCGGCGTATTCCGAAAAGTACTCGTTGATCGGCGTCGCCCAGCACTCCAGTAGGAGGCTGGAATCGTAGGTCAGGCGGAACAACAGGTTGCTGTAGAGCGTAAAAACGCTGAGATCGTCGTCCAGTCGATCCGCAAGCCGCAGAAATTCGTCCAGGCGCAGAAGCGTCCGCTGACGGTATACCTGGGCAGGCTCGTATACGGCGACCAGCCCACAATGAGCAACGGCCCGGCAGGCATCGACCCTTTCAATGCCTGCTTGCTCGCAGAGCTTGCGGGCCAGGCCCGATTCTCCGGGGCTGTAAGAAAAATCGATGGCCAATGCCTGGGAATACTGGGCTGCTTGTTCGATGAACTGGCGCGAACTCCAGCGCGGCACCCCATGAACGGTATCGCTGTCGCTTGGCTCTTCATCAATGGCGGCAATGACATGGCTGGAGCGCTGGACGATCTGTGGGCCATAAATGTTGCCAAGGCCCGAGCGCGGTTGAAGCAGAAAAAGCGGGCGCTGCTCGAACCCTGGGATCGGCGGATCCACGGAAGGCGCAACACTCAGTTGCTCAATGCCCGCGCTTGCGCATAGGTCATTTGCAAACACCCGTCCGCGCGGGCTGCAAGAGAAATCGATAGCAATTGCATCGGCATACTGGCCCGCCTTGCTCAGGAACTCCTGACTGCTCCAGCGCGGCGCGCCGTGGATGTGGTCCAGATGGATGCTTTGGTCATCAATTGCGGCAACGACATGGTGCAGTTCGGCTACGACCCGGGGACCGTGCACCATGCCTACATGGGACTCGGGAGCGACGAGGAATACAGGGCGGTTGGCAATCGCAGGTAGGCGTGCAATGACATCCGCGAGTGCAGGGCGCTCCTGCTCCGCAATCCTTAGAATCCGTTGGCGGAGCTGCTCATTTCTTGAGTTCATGAACGTCAGGTCCCGTAGGTATGAATGGGGCTGTCGTAGCGGGCGTCGAAATAGGTTTTGGCAGGCACGTCCTCGCGGTAGACACGCGGCCAGCCAAGTTCGCAGCTTCGTCCTATCTTGACGCCCCGGTGCACGATGGCGCCTGTCCGCAGGACGCTATTGCCGCCGATCTCGACGCCCGCGCCGATTTGCACACCATTCTCTATCCAGCATGAGGATTTGACGCGGCATGCCGGTCCCAGGTGCGCGCCGGCATGGATGACGGTGTTGTAGTCGATCTTGCACCCGTGCCCGACAACAGCATTGGCACCCACAAATGCGTTGAGACCGATGACCGCGTCAGTGCCGATCGCTGCGCTGGAGTGGATGAAGGGCTCCAGCTTGAAGCCGCGTTCCATCGCTGCCTGCATCAGTTCTACGCGCTTGAAATTGCCGAAGCGTTCGTCGAACGCCACGAACATGGCCCCGTCGGTCGGATTCAGTCCATCCAGCACGCCAAGATCGAATTCGTGTTCGGCGTCTTGTGGTACCTCGATCCTGACGACCATCTCGTCCTGACGTGCCTGCTTCCATGCGTGAAATGCCAGGTCGAGGTACTCGCTGCGGCCGATGATCCACCTAGATTTCATGTTCGGTCTCCATCAGCAGCGCGTACCAGCGCTCGACCAGCCGATTCATGGATTCGTAGGCTCCCTGAGTGGGGATGGGTGCATCTGTGTGCAACGCCGCCTGCACCCGCTCCATGATGTCCACGTCTTCGCCCACCACGACCTTGCTCCCATGCATCTGCGCCAGTAGCACTTGGCTGGAAGAGCCGTAAGGCTGTTTCTTGCGGGCGCTAAACCAATAGATTTCCAGGTCGGTCCGGTCCGGTGCGACGGGAATGTGGTGTTCCAGCGTGAAGGAATACCCGCCATTGGAACTGGCGATGTGCATGTTCGGGAAGGCCAACCAATTGAAGTAGGCATCCTGCGTGCCCCAGCGTTCCACTTTCTCGTGCCAGCCAAAGTGTTGAAGGTTGGGTATGGGTGCGTCCGGGCCGCCGAAACTGAAGCGGCGCATCTCGCGTCTCAAGGCAGCGGGCGAGCTGTCTTGCAACGCTTCCATGGACTGCTTGGCGTGTTCTTCGTTTACCTCGGCAACGAAGCTGACGCTCTTGGCTAAGGTCTTGGGGTGGACAAAGCGCGGGTGATTGGCGTCCCGAAGATTCTCGTAAGCGAGTTTCCAGTTGTACCGGCCACGCCATGTGGTCACCATGACCTCAGTGTCATAGGCATTGGAACTGCTTTCCAGCAAGGTGATGAAATCTGCCGAAAACTGCTCCTCGATCGGCATCGGGTCGGGATCGATGTTGACGAACAGCAGATTGCCGATGGCGCGCAGTGCGAATTCACGCAGCTTCAAGTTGTCCTTTTCGCTCTTGTCCAGGCGATAGATCGCATCGCAGTCGGGGATGTTCCTTACCCGGCCTTGTTCGTCGTAACTCCATGCATGGTAGGGGCACACCAAAGGTCGGCAACCGATAGCACCGGTTTGAATCAGTGCACTGCGGTGGAGGCAGACGTTTTCGAATGCACGGATTTGGCCGTGGAAGTTTTGTATCACCAGGGGGATGCCCGCGATCTTGCGGGTGATGAAGCAGTTGTTTTCCCGCAGCAGTGTCTTGAGCCCTGCAAACAACCAAACCCGACGGAAGATTTTGCGCTGCTCACGCTCAAAGATCTCCTGCGACAAGTAATACTTGGAGTGCATCCGCGAGCGCATGGGTCAGTCTGTCGGTATGTTTTTGTTGAACACAATTTTGGCCGGATTACCGAACACCGTGGCTCCGGCCGGTACGTCCTTCAAGACCACCGCGCCAGCCCCGATGACCGCGCCGTCACCGACCTTCACTCCTGGCATCAGGGTCGCGCGCGGATGCACGGTGACGAAGTCGCCAAGCTGCACGCCGCCGCCCATGAAGGCCATTGCGCCAACGTGCACGTAGTCACCGATGCGTACGTCGTGGCCAAGCATGCTCTGGGCATGGATGGTGACAAAATCGCCGATGCGCACGTCCGGCCCGGAATGGACCATCAGGCCAAAAAAGCAGCCCTGGCCGAAATGCACACGCCTGCCCAAGCGGACGTCGGTACAGATGGGAATGAATCGCCCGCCTTTTTGGAGGATCGGCAGCGCGTAGCGGTGGCGGTCGTAGGGATTGCCCATCGCACAAACGAATACATCGTCAGGCTGTGGCAGGTAGTTCATCGGATCGCCAATGATCGGTGTGTCGACACCGTAGCTGTCTAGGATATTGGTGCGGCTGTCCAGGAATCCGCCAATCAGCCAATCCTTGCCATGCCCGGCATCGCCACGCATTTGCTCCAGGACTTCGCGGCCCCAGCCGCTGGCGCCGATAATGAGTGCGCGTTCCATCAGAGCACCGCCCCGCCGTCCATGACCAAACTGGTGCCGGTGACCCAACGGCTGGCGTCGGCCAGCAGGTAGACCGCAGCGTTGGCGACATCGTGCGGGGTGCCCAGCCCTAGTGGATGGCGCGCGCGTTGTTGGTTCAGCATTTCGTTGAGCCCGTTGTCTTCACCCCAGAGGCGCGGAGTGGGCACGGCCGATGGCGAGATACCGTTGACTCTGATGCGGTGCTTGGCTTGTTCCAACGCTAAGCATCGGATGATGCCCAGCAGGCCGGACTTCATTGCCGAGTACGGCCCCACGCCGCGTGTCCCAATATGCGCGGAGGTGGACAGCATGAACAGGATGGAGCCTTGTGCATTAATGGCATTGGCTTGCAGCAGACGCTGCGTCAGCATGACCGGCGCCAGGAAATGCACCTGATACATGCGCGTCATCAGCTCTTCCTTCAGCTGGCGAATCGGAGACAGCATCTGCCCGCCGAAGCAGTGCACGACACCGTCGATGCGCTGGCTGGCTTGCACCAGGCGCTCTCGGTCCTCCGAAACAGTCAGGTCGGCCTGCACCTGCACATGCCCGTTGCCGGCCAGTTGCGCATGGGTTTGCTGGAGACGCTCGGGATCGCGGCCACTGATAACCAAGCGCGCGCCGCGTCGTGCGCAGGTCAGTGCGATTTCCTGGCCAAGGCCGGACGATGCGCCGGTGACCAGGATGGTCTTGCCCTCTAGGAAAAAGGCTTTACGAGTCGCATTGCTCATGCGTAGACGTCCATCGGCACGGTCAGGCCACCATCTACGAGGAAGTAGTTGCGGGTGACCCAGCGACTGGCGTCGGATAGATAAAACACCGCCGCGTAAGCCACGTCTTCCGGTTCGCCAAGTCCCAAGGGGGTCAGTTTGGCGTGCTCGTCGATGCTGCCGCCGCTCTGTTTGAGGCCCTCGAGCATTGGCGTGCGCACATAGCCGGGCACGATACAGTTGGCGCGGATACCGTGCTTGGCCACTTCCAGTGCCAGAGTGCGCATTGCGCCGAGCAGCGCAGCCTTGCTGGCAGAGTAGGCGGCAGTGGCGACAGGACCGATGTGCGAGCCCACCGCCGATATCAACAGGATGGAGCCGTTGGCGTTGATGCGCTTTTTCGCCAGCAGGCCGCGCGTCAGTAGCAGCGGTGCATAGACATTACTGGCGAACGTTTCGTCCAGATGCGCGCGGTTGATCATCCGGAATGGTGCCAGTCGGGCGATGCCGGCTGCGTGTGCGACGCCATCCAGGACGCCGACCGAAGTCACGAGATGGTCGATGTCTTCCTGCTTGTCCAGGTTGGCGATCACCTGCGCATGCCCTGTGCCTTCAAGTAAGGCGAAGGTCTCGGCCAAGCGCCCTTCGTTGCGGCCTGTGATGACCAGTTGTGCACCGATCTGCGCGCAGCTCAGTGCGATCTGCCGTCCGATGCCTGACGATGCACCGGTGACCAGAATACGTTTGCCCTGCAACGAAAACGGGTCGTTCTGATCGAGGGCGATATTCACGACTCGATCAAGTCCGGAAACACCGCACCGTCGATATCCACCAGGCACGTGCCCCACGACAAGCCAATGCCAAAGCCGCATAGCAATACGCGCTTGGGTGCGGATTCGAGTTCTTTATTGATGCGCGCAGTCATGGTCACCGGTAGCGAGGCGCCACTGGTATTGCCGAAGTCGTGCAGGGTGGACGGAACTTTTTCGACCGCAAGGCCGAGCTTCTTGCGAATGGTCTCGTTGATCATGCGGTTGGCTTGATGGAACACGAAGTAATCGATCTCATCTTTGGAAACGCCGGCATACGCGATCAATTTTTCAACTGCGGGAGGTACGCGCTGGGTCGAGAAGCTGAGCACGGCGGCGCCATCGAGTTGCAGGTCGGTGGCTTGGTGCCAGCGATCCTTCTCGTTTTCGCGATAAGGCAGCAGGTGCTGAATCGCGACAGGCTCGCGTTGCCCACCCACCGGCAGGATGATGGCTTTGTAGCCGCTACCATCGCTGTTGAGGTCGAAATACATCGGCGGCGCGTCGGCGCTGAACTCCAGCGCGGTGGCCGTGCCGGAGTCGGAGAAGATCGGGTCTTCCAGGTTCGCGCTGCGGTCGCCGACCAGCAGCAGGCCCTTGTTGACGCCGCCGGCGGCAATCATGGAGCCAAGCAGGTTGATGCCGAACGGATAGGCCGAGCAGCCCAGGTTGACGTCGAAGGCGACGGTGGCATGCGACAGCCCCAGCCGGTCTTGCAGGATGATAGCGGTGGCCGGAATCGGATAATCCGGCGACTGGGTCACCACGATCAGTGCATCGATCTCGTCACGCTTCCACTGCAGTTTTTCGAGCAGTACTTCGGTTGCATCGAAGGCCAGGTCGGAAAAGCACTGCCACTCCGAGGCCATGCGCCGCGTCTCGATGCCGATGTTGCGCACCAGGCGCTCGCGCTCGGAACGGATCTGCGGGCGGCAGTCGGTGAGATTGGACACCACACGCTTGGGCACGCATGTCGCCATGCCGGCAAAGCGGACGTTGTGCAGCGTGGAGGTCGGCATGGTGCTTACGCCTCGGTCAGTTTGTAGAGATCGCCGACGGTGATGGCAGCGGTGAGGTCATCGCCGGTAATGGTCTTGCTGTACTCCATGTCGAACATCACGATCACGCCCAGTGCCGCCAGTGAATCCCATTCCGGCAATTCCAGCAGCACGGTGTCCAGCGTGACCTCCACCGGCTCCTGGAAGTCGGTGGCGGAAATGAAGTTCTCGATAAACGTTTCCTGGGTCATGCGGTCTCGCCTGGTTGCCTGTTGAAGAGATGTAAGTCTGAAATGCACGTGAAGCGTGTTGCGGTCATGTCGCCTGTTGGCCGGCGATGAGATCGGCAACGGTATCGACCTGGTCGCTGCTCAAGCCAGGAAAGATCGGCAGGCACAGCACCTGTGCGGCCACCGATCGCGCCACCGGCAACCACGCCGGCGCCGACGAGGGCAGGGCACGGTACATCGGTAAGTCGCTGATCAACGGATAGAAATAGCGCCGCACCAGAATGCCGTGCTCGCGCATCAAGTGGTACAGCGCATCGCGCGACAACGGATAGTGGTCCTGCACCAACACCGGAAAATACGCGTAATTGGCGCTGGAATGCGCGGGCCGCGTAACACAGCGGATGCCGCGCACATCGCTCAACCGCTGCCGGTACTGCGCATCGATGGCACTGCGCTGTGCGATGGCATTGTCGATGTGCTG
Source organism: Xanthomonas sp. JL1 (assembly GCF_038405005.1). Lineage (NCBI taxonomy): Bacteria > Pseudomonadati > Pseudomonadota > Gammaproteobacteria > Lysobacterales > Lysobacteraceae > Xanthomonas > Xanthomonas sp. JL1. The sequence continues at coordinate 42,952 of NZ_JBBYGR010000046.1, forward strand.
CAGTTGCAGCAAGCCGAACGCCGCGCTGATCTCGTTCATTTTGCCGTTGATGCCCGGCGCTACCACCGTGGTTTCATCGACGAAGCCGAAGTTTTTCAGATGCCCGATGCGCTGATAGGTTTTTTGGTCGGGGCAGACAATTGCGCCGCCTTCGAAGGTGTTGAAGACCTTGGTCGCATGAAAGCTCAACACGCTCAGGTCGCCATGGCGCAGGAGCGAGCCGCCGTCATCGCGCACGCCGAAGGCATGCGCAGCGTCGTAGATCACCTTGAGGTTGTAGATGTCGGCGATGCGCGTGATGGCCGTCGTATCGCACGCGGTGCCGTAGCAATGCACCGGCATGATTGCAGTGGTCTGCGGGGTGATGGCCGCTTCGATCTTCGACGGGTCCATGTTGAGCGTCAACGGATCGATGTCCACAAACACCGGGGTGATGCTTTTCCACAGCAGCGAATGCGCGGTGGCAACGAAGGAGTAGGGCGTGGTGATCACCTCGCCGGTGATGCGCAGCGCCTGCAGTGCGGTGATCAGCGCGGTGGTGCCGTTGGTCAGCAATGCCAGATGCGGCACGCCCAGGTAATCGCAGAGCGCGCGCTCGAGTGCGCGGTGCATCTCGCCACCGTTGCTGACGATGCGGCTGGTCCAGATCCGCTCCAGGTAGGGCAGAAATTCTTCCAGTGGCGGCAGCAGCGGACTGGTGACGGGGATGGGCATCAATGCCTCGGCAGGTGCTGGTGAAGGTCGGGATTTCGCCGCAGCCGTCGGCTGCAAAGGGCGTGATCCTGCTGAAGCAAGCGCTATGCCAGCGAGCGCAAGCTGAGCGTGTGACCGCTCAGTTGGCCAGCTCGGTCTGCTCGCGGTCGATGCCGTACTTGCGCAGCTTCTCCACCAATGTGGTACGGCGCAGGCCGAGCAGTTGGGCGGCATGCGCCACCACGCCCTGGGTGCGTTCCAGTGCTTCGTTGATCAACGCCAGCTCGATGTTGGCCATGTGGCCACGCAAATCGATACCGTCATCCGGCAAGCTGGCAGCCGTGGCCGGTTCGGCATCGGCCGTCTTGGGCTGCAGCGTCACCACGTTGCTTGGTAGGTCGGTGACTTCGACCGGCGCGGCCAGCAGTGCCGGTTCCGGCGGCAACTCGACCAGGATGGTCGAGGCGAAATCGCCGCGATACCGCGCCGGCAGATCCTGCACCCGCACCAGCCCACCCGGATGCAGCACCGCCAGGCGCTCCACCAGATTGGTGAGCTCGCGTACGTTGCCTGGCCAGTTGTAGCTGCGCAGCGCCTGCAGGGCTTCTTCGGCGAAGCGCACTTCGCCGCGTCCGGTGCGTGCCAGTTGGCCCGCAATCGTCTGCACCAGCATGGCCAGATCGTCCACGCGTTCGCGCAGCGCCGGCATTTCGATCGGAAACACGTTGAGGCGATAGAACAGGTCCTCGCGGAACTGGCCATCGCTGATGCGGGTTTCCAGGTTGCGGTGCGTCGCGGCGATCACGCGCACGTTGCAGCGGATGGTCTGCCCGCCGCCGACGCGCTCGAAGCTGCGTTCCTGCAGCACGCGCAGCAGCTTGACCTGCATCGGCAGGCTCATGTCGCCGATTTCGTCCAGCAGCAGCGTGCCGCCTTCGGCCATTTCGAAGCGGCCCTTGCGGGTGGTCAGCGCGCCGGTGAAGGCGCCTTTTTCGTGGCCGAACAATTCGCTTTCCAGCAGATCCGGCGGAATCGCGCCGCAATTGATTGCGACGAACGGCCCGTCGCGTCGCGGCGAATGCTGGTGGATGGCGCGTGCCACGACTTCTTTGCCGGTACCGGATTCGCCCAGCACCAGCACGGTGGTGTCGAACGCAGCCACCTGGTCGATCAGCCGGCGCAGGCGGGTCACCGCTTCGCTATTGCCGGTCGGGCCCGAATCCTGCTGCACGCCGGCCTGATGCTCGGCATCCAGCCGCTTGAGGCTTGCACGGCGCAGCAGGGCTTCCAGCTGCGCATGACGCAGGGGGGTGTCCAATGCCCAGACATTGGCTTCGTGCAGGCCGTGCGCTTGCGCGAACGCGGTCGGGCTGCCCTCCATCAGCAGCACGGGCGGCGGCAACTTGGCATCGGCCAGCCAGTCGAAGAATTTGTCGGCCTGTGCAGCGTCCTGCGCCGAGCCCACCATCACCGCCATCCACTCATCGTGGCGGTGACGGCCAGGATTGATATCGGCGCCGTCGGTGACCCAGCGGGGATTGAAGTCCATAAATTCGAGCAGCGACACGGTGCGCTCGGCGCGCACGGCGTCACTGTCGATCAACAGAATGCGGGACTCACTCATTCCTGGCTCCTTACCGTCAGGCCCTCCAGGATTGGCATGACTTCCTGGATATAGGACAGCTTGCTGACAAAATTGTCAGCACCCGCGCGAAGAGCGTGTTCACGATGCTCGGCATCATCGAAGTGGCTTGCGATGACAATATACGGCGGATCGTCCTGCGTCTTGATCAGACGCGTGGCCTGCAGCCCGCCCATCTCCGGCATGGCCAGGTCCATCAGCACGACATTGGGGCGCAGCGACTCAGAACGCTCGATCGCTTCCAGCCCATTGGCGGCACTGCCCACGATATTGAGCCACTCGACTTTGCGAAAATGACGCATCGCAGCGTTGATGAAGCCCTCGTGGTCGTCGACCAGCAGCACGGTGAGTTTGCTCATAGTAGTCCTTATCCTGCCCGGGCAAGCAGCGGTTTGGTGGTGCGGCGGCGCTCGCGTGCCGGGGCGATATCCAGTTGTTCGCGGTACTTGGCGACGGTGCGGCGCGCAATGTGAACGCCTTGCCGCGACAGCAATCCGGCAATGGCCTCGTCGGCCAACGGCCGACCGGCCGGCTCGCTTTCGATCAAGCGACGCACCATCGCCTTGACGGCCTGGCCGGAGACGCTGGCGCCTTCCAGCCGCACGGCGAAGAAGTGCTTGAGCTCGAAGGTGCCGCGCGGGGTCTGGATGTATTTGCCGGTGGTGATGCGCGAGATCGTCGATTCGTGCATGCCGATCTTGTCGGCGATTTCTTTCAGCGTCAGCGGTGCCATCGCTTCTTCGCCACGCGCCAGGAAGGCGGCCTGGCGTTCGACGATGGCGCGCGTTGCACGCAGCAGGGTCTCGTAGCGCATCGACAGCCCGCGAGTCAGCCAGCGCGCTTCCTGCAGCATGTCGCGCAACGGCTGTGCTGCCTCGCCGGCTTCGGCCAGCGCGCGTTCGTGCACCGGGTTGATGCTGACGCGATGGGTGGTGGCCGGATTAAGTGCGACGCGCCAGCTGCCGTCGGCATGCCAGGCGAGCACATCCGGAATCACGCTGGCGTTGCTTTCCTGCAGCAGGTCGTCGCCCGGGCGCGGTTGCAGCGACAGGATCAGCCGCACCGCTTCGCGCGTATCGTCCACCTCGGCATCGTGCGCACGCGCGAGCACCGCGTAGTCATGCGCCGCCAGCAGCTCCAGATCGCCGTCCAGGATGCGCGCCGCCAGGTGGCGTGCCGGCACACGGCCGGGCAGGGCACGCAGCTGCGCTTGCAGACACTCGCGCAGATCGCAGGCGGCCAGGCCGGCCGGGTCACCGTGCAGCAGACGCTGACGGATCGCTTCCACGGCCTGCACGGTCATACCCAGACGGGTGGCGCCCAGCTGCTGCAGCATGGGCAGCGCTTCGGTCAGATACCCGGCGTCGTCGGTCTGCTCCAGCCAGAACGCGGCGGCCCCCAACGCCGCCTCGTCCAGATCCAGCGCCAATTCGCGCAGGATGCGCACGTGCGGGTCGGTGGACTCGCCGGCGGCTACGCGCTGCATGCGATCGTCGTCGCCATCGTTCCAGCTGCTGCTCTGCACGTCCCACATCGTGCTTTCCGGAAGCTCGTCGAACGCGGCGATATCGCTGGCGCCATCGTCGTTGGTGGTGGCCTCGTCCCCGTTATCGGCCAGCTCTTCCAACTCCAGCAACGGATTGGTTTCCAGCGCACGACGGATTTCCAGTTCCAACTGCATGCCGTCCAATTGCAACAGACGGATCGACTGCAACAACTGCGGGGTGAGGTGCAGTTGCTGGCCAAGCTGGGCGGAAATGGTCGTCTTCATGGAAGCGCTTCCGAAGGGCGCTGCACGCAGCAGCGATGGAATGCATCTTGCAGGACCACGCGATGGGTTTCTAATCAGGGAGTCAGGTAAGGTGACTCATGATTTGCCCGGCAGTCTGTCAGGAACTTCCTGACGTTGCAGGCGAGCTCAAGCATGGTCGCCGGAATTCCGTCACTTTTTTGATCATCGATTGGCCCAACAGCGCCCGCCCACGGGGGGCGCGTCAGACCAACTCGTTGTGATGTTTGGCCGCCAGCAGCACCAGATCGTTGGCGCGACGGCAACCGAGTGATTCCATCATGCGTGCGCGGTGGGTTTCCACCGTCTTGACGCTGATGCCCAGATCGGCCGCGATTTCCTTATTGCTTTGGCCGCGGCCAATTTCGCGCAGAATCTCGCGCTGGCGTGGCGACAGTGCGGCAATACCGACCGGCTTTTCGCGGCCGAGCATCGGCGCAATCATCTTGGACGAGATCTGCGGGCTCAGGAACACTTGACCAGCAGCGGCAGCGCGCAACGCCAGTTCCAGTTCCAGCGGTGCGGCGTCCTTGACCACGAAGCCGACGGCGCCGCGATCGAGCGCATCGCGCACGTGCACCGGGTCGTCGTGCATCGACATCATCACCACATGCGTGCGCGGCGCGGCGCGCAGTACGTCGGTCATGGCATCCAGGCCGCTACGGCCAGGCAGGGACAGGTCCATCAACACCAGGTCGGGCCGGTGCAGGGACGTCATGTCCAGGGCTTGTTGCGCGTTGCTCGCCTCGCCCACGACATCGATGCCGGCGAAAGTTTGCAGCAGCCTGGACAGGCCGGCACGGACAAGGGTGTGATCGTCGACGATGATGACTCGCACGGCGCAGAAGAGACCTTTTTTCAGTGAAGACCACCTTAGCTGAACCGGCGCCCCGCGCCAACCATGGGAATCAGCGCTGGCGGCGGGCGTCGGCTACCTGACGGCGATGCAAACGAAACAGGTGGCGTTCCAGCGCGTCCTGCAGGCCCGGCGCAAGCGGGGCAAACCGCAGCCACAGCCAGACATCGTGGCCATCGCTCGCGCTCGCCAGCACGGTGGCAGGAAGCTGTACAAGTTCAGGAAGCCAATCGGATGGCTGCAAACAAACACTGCCAGTGGTGCCTGGTGCGTGGCTGCTTGCGCAACTCAGGCGAATGCCGCGCACCGACCAACGTACCAAGCCCTGGCTCAGGCCGCTGTCGCCGTGGCGCACCAAGCGGCCGATCAGCGCGAGCATCAAATCGAGTTTGGCGTCCATGCGCTGCACCAGCAACGGCAGTTCCCCGCGGTCTTCGCTGGTTTCCTCGCTACGCAAGTCTTCGACCTGGCCGAGGCTGCGCAATAGGGTTTCCGCGGCGCTGTGCGTGCCGGCGTCGCTCCCGGCGCGGAAGCTGGCAGGCAACTGCAACTCGCAACTAAGCGTGTCGGCAAACAGCTCGGCATCGGCAGATGGCGCGAGTGTGCCGAGCGTGCTCATCAGATCCGTCCGACCCGTGCGTAAGCGCGGCTGGCCGACGACGACGTGCGCTGTGCGCGGATGAGCTCCAGCAGCTTGCGCTGACGTTCGCGCATCATCCGCATCAGGTCCTGATGCATCGTGAGCAAGGTCTGCAGCGCGTCGCGGTCCTGTTGGATATCCACCTGCTGCGCGTATTCGCGCAGGTGCAGGTCGTGGGCGTCCAGCATCAGCGGCATGTCCTCGAACTCCTCTTTCGCCATGGCCAGGCGGAGGTTGGCGATTTCTGCTTGAAGGCTTTGCACGCTATGCATGACAGGACTCACGAAACGGCGGAAAGGCCGCGTTGTTCGAGGGGGATGGAGTTCCACGCCGAGTCGATTTCGCTGAGCAAATCCAGCACTTCTGTCAACGCAGTCTCATCGTTGTGCAGGTTGGCTGCGGTCAGCCGCTGCATCACGTAGTCGTACAGGGCCGAGAGGTTACCAGCGATCTCGCCACCGGCTTCGTGATCGAGCGAACCGTTCAAGTGACCAACGATTGCGCAGGCCTCACCAATGGCCTTGCCCTTGCGCGCCTGGTCGCCCTGCGCCAGGCAGGCCTGGGCCAGACGGATGCGCTGGCAGGCACCGGCGAACAGCAGCGAGACCAGCTTGTGCGGGTCGGCTTCGGTCACGCTGGTGGCCACGCCGACCTTGCGATATTGCTCGGCATATTGACGATTGGAACCGTACATGGATGACTCCTCAATGGGCTGACCTTCGCTGGTCCCGGAGCGCTGTGCTCCTGCGACGACGCTCCTGCCGGAAGGCAAGGCCGAAATCACGATAGGCCCTTCTTTTATCGGCAATACCCTGACAGGACTTGAGGATATTCATCACGCAAATCAGCCTGTCAGCAGGCCGCTGAGCGAGCTAGTGCTGCCTTGCAACTTGCTGATCATGGCGTCCATCGCGGCGAACTGCGCGGTGTAGCGGTCGCTGAGTTTTTCCATGCGCGCATCGAGATCGTCCAGGTCCGATTCGTAGCCCTTGATGGTCTTGTTCAAACTGTCCGAGCGCAGGGTCAGCGTGCCGTTGGTTGCATTGACGTTGCTGTCCAGCAGCTTGGTCAGGTTGCCACCAAACTTGCTGTCCTTGCCAAACACATCGGCCGCCGCGCCACCGTCGGAGGCGATGGCGGTGTCGAACTTGCTGCCATCGAAACTCATCACGCCATCCTTGTCGATGGTCAGGCCGAGGGCCTTGAGTTCGGTGACGCTGCCGCTGACCTGACCGCGCAGCTGTTGTTGCAGGCTGCGCACCAGCGAATCGCCGGTCAGCGCCGAGGCGGTCTTGGTGGTGGCGTCGTAACTGCTGCTTTTCGCCAGCAACGTGTTGGCGGTGTTGTAGGCCGCAGCGAAGGCGGTGAGGTTACCCTTGAGCCCGCTGGTGTCGGCTGCCACGCCAAGATTGAACTTGGTGCCTTCAGCGGCCTTGGTGAGGTTGAGCACCACGCCGGGCACGATGTCGCTGATGGTGTCGGAGCTGGAGGTGCGCTCGAAGCCGTCCACGCGCACCCGTGCGTCGGCGGCTGCCACGGTCTGGTTCAGCCCGCCGGTGACGCCGGGGCCGTAGGTGAGGCTGCTCAGGCTCGGGTCGCTGGCACTGATGGTCAGGGCGCCCTTGGTGCCGGAATCGACCGCATTGAAGACCAGATGCTGGCCATCGTTGGCGGTCACAACGCTGGCAGTGACGCCCTTGCCGCCGGCGGCCTTGTTGATGGCCGCCGCGATGTCGGTGAGCTTGTCGGTGCCGCTGATATCCACGGTGACGCTGTTGTCGCCGTAGCCGATCGTCAGCGTGCCGCTACCCACCGTGGCATCGGCCTTAAACGCGCCGGAGGCCAGTTTTTGCGAGCTCGCCAGCGACACCACTTCAACCGAATAGTTGCCTGGCGCCGCCGAGCTGGTGGTGGTGGCGGTGAAGCCGGCATCGGTCGGCACCGTGGCCTTGTAGGCGTTGGTGTCGGCGCTGCTGACCACTTTGTCCAGCGCAGACTTGAGCGTGGTCATGCTGCTCTTGATCTGGCTGATTGCCGACAACTGCGTCGTCGCGGCGGTGCCGGCCTTGTTGATGCGTGCCTGCTCGGGGTCTCTCTGCCGGGACACCAGGGTAGACACCACGGTAGGGATATCCAATCCGGAGGCGGAAGTGCTGATCACCGATGCCATGTTGCATTCCTCGTCTGGGCGTCCGAAACAGACAGACGCATGGGATTACGTGACCGGTATCGGCCGCATCCGCGAGGACTTTAGCGGCAGCGATAGGTCACGCTCACGAGATGGAGCGATGCAAGTTCCATGCCCAAGGATGCTGGCGGGCCGCGTCAATCACCCGTCTAGCATGCGGGGCAGGGCTGCGGCCATAAAAAAAGCCCCTCCGAAGAGGGGCTTTGGACTTGCTGCGGAGCGCTGCCGTATTGCGGCGGCAGCTGACTGCAAGTTACTGCAGCAGGCTCAGCACGTTCTGCGGAACCGACTTGGCCTGGGCCAGCATCGCAGTACCGGCCTGCTGCAGGATCTGCGTGCGGGTCAGTTCGGCGGTGCTCTTGGCGTAGTCGGTATCGGCGATCCGGCTACGTGAGGCCGACAGGTTTTCCGAGGTTGCGCTCAGGTTGGCGATGGTGGAGGTGAAGCGGTTCTGCACCGCACCCATATCGGCGCGCGAGGAGTTGACCGTGGTCAGCGCCTTGTCGACGATTTCCAGTGCTTGCTGTGCGCCCGAGAACGTGGAGATATCCAGGCTGCCCAAGGTCGAAGCGGTGGAGCCCGAAGCGGCCGAAGCGGTGGTGATGCCGGCACCGACGGTGATGCCAGCAGCGCTGGAGGTACCAGCCGACAGCGAGGTGAAGTCCTGGCCAGCCTTCAGCGATTCGATCTGCACCGAGCCATCGCTCTTGATCGAGGCGTACATACCGGTCTGGTCGAGCTTGTCGTTGATCGCCGAGGCAACCTTCTTGTTGACGTCGGCAGCGGTGTCGCCGGCGCCGACCTTGACGTCAGCGATGGTGATGCTCTTGGCCGAACCGCTGGCATCCTTGAACGACAGGCTGATGCCGCTGACCGAACCGGAAGCGGTGGCGGTGCCGCTGACGCCAGCGGCGGAAACGGCGGCGGCGAAGTTGGCCTTGCCCAGCGTATCGATGTTGGCGTCGGCGATGCTGTTGATGCCGATGGTCTGGCCGGCGTCGGCGCCGACCTGGAACAGCGCGCCAGAGAAGGAGCCGTCAAGCAGCTTGGTGCCGTTGAAGCTGGTCTGATTGGCGACCCGGTCGATTTCGGAGGTGAGCTGCTTGACTTCGGAGTTCAGCGCTTCGCGGTCGGTGGACGAGTTGGTTGCATTTGCGGACTGCACTGACAGTTCGCGGATACGCTGCAGGTTGTTGCCGATTTCCTGCATCGCGCCTTCGGCGGTCTGGGACAGCGAGATGCCGTCGTTGGCGTTGCGCGAGGCAACGTCCAGGCCGCGGATCTGGGTAGTGAAACGCTCGGCGATTGCGCCGCCGGCTGCGTCTACGGAAAAGCTGGTGATGCGCTTGCCCGACGAAAGCTGCTGGATGCTCAGCGCCAAGCTGGAGCTGTTGGTGTTGAGGTTACGCTGAGCGTTCAGCGACATTACGTTGGTGTTGATTACTTGTGCCATTTTGATTTCTCCTAAGCGATTTTTCCGGCAAGGGGGACTTGCCCGGAGCCTCCGCAGGGGGGCCATCAAGTTGGCCGTTACCGCTGCTGAGATGAATAACGGCGTTGCGTTGGGAACCTTTAGCGAAATTCAGTATTTTTTTACTGCTTTTCTGCGTCAGGACGAAATACGTGAGCGTTGTGTATCAAGAGGTTTGGTTTATTCGGCAGCACCCCTCCAATGTTTAGCGCTGGTATAACTTTTCGAAAAATAAACTCCGTCCGCCTGCGCAAATGCTCATGCGCAGGAGCGAAGAAAACCCAGGTTTTCTGCGGCAAAATCAGCGGATCAGGTTGAACAACGACGACGACTGCATCTGCTGAAAAATCGTTTGAGCGGCCTGCAACGAGGCCTTCTCGAGTTGGTACTGCCCAATCGCCGAGGCGTAATCCAGATCGCGGATCGACGACAGGGTGGTCTTGAGCGTGACTTCGTTGGATTCGAGCAAGGAGTTGGCGTTGTCGATCGCCGACAACTGCGCGCCACCGGAGGCGCGCGCATCGATCATCTTCGACGACGCCTGCGCGATGTCGCGCATGGACGACTGCAAGGTGTTGATCATCGATGCCTTCTGCGGGGCGGTCAGCGTGTCTGAGTTCAGCGCGCCGACCATGTCGTCGATGGTGGAAAACACGTCCTTGCTGCCGGAAGCGCCGATCTGGAAACTGTCGCCGACCGCCGGCGCGCCGCTGATGCGCATGCGCACGCCGGCTGCGTTGATGTCTTGGCCCTCTTTATAGGTGCCGGTGCTGACCACCGCATTGGTGCTGTCGCGCACTTCATAGGTGTTGGCGGCGGTGAACTGCACGCTGTAGCTGGCGCCGTTCCAACTGCCGGTACTGATATCGCGGCTGAAATCCAGCAGCAGCCCGGTCCCGGTGTTGGCGGCGTTGGCGTGCGCGTCCACGGTGCCGTCGCCGGTGCGGATGCGCATGAAGATTTCGCTGCCGGGCAGGGTGTCGCTGACAAAGGTGTCCGGCGCCACTTCGACCTGCTTCTGGGTCTGGTCGCCGTTGTAGGTGACATTGCCACTGCTCTTGATGAAAGGCGCGCTGCCGTCGGCAGTGCCGCCGAACAGATAGCGGCCGGTGCCATCGGTGCTGTTGGCCAGGCTCACCATGCTGTCGCGCAGGGCGGTCAGCTCCGCGGCGATCGCCTTGCGGTCGTCGGGGCTGAGCGAGGAATTGTTGGCCTGCACCGCCAATTCGGTGACGCGCGCCATTTTGTCGCCGGCCTGCGACAGCGCATTTTCCTGCAGCCCGAGGCGGTTCTGCACGTTGTTGGCGTTTTCGCCGAAACGCGTGATTGCCGCCAGGGCGCGATCCAGACCGACCGCGGTGCCTGCGGCGACCGGGTCGTCCTTGGCCGTGACCAAGCGCTGCCCACTGCCGAGTTGGGCCTCGATCTGGTTCAGCCGCGCCTGCTTGGCGCCCATCGAGGCCACCGATTGGCTGTACATCATGCTGGTAGAGATACGGTCGGTCATCAGCGTACGGCACCCAGGATGGCTTGGAACATGGTGTCGGCGGTGGAAATCATCTGTGCGGCGGCCTGGTAGGCCTGCTGCAGTTTCAGCATGTTGGCGGCTTCCTCATCGAGGTTGACGCCGGAAATCGAATCGCGGCTGGCCTGCGCCTGGTCGTTGATGACCTTCTGCGCATCGGCCGAATAATTGGCTGCGCGCGCGGCCGAACCCACTGACGTGGTCAGGCCCGACAGCGCGCCGTTGAGCGTGACCGTGCCACCGCTGAGCGCCTTGGCGTCGTCGATCTTGGCCAGCAATTTGGCATTGCCGTTGTCGCTGGAGCCGGCGCCGGTCGGCCCGACGCCGAAGGTGTCGCCGGCCTTGGGCGCGCCGTCCAGCGCGAAGCTCCAGCCGTTGGCGCTGATGGTCTGCCCGGCGGTGTAGGCGAACGGGCCGGCACCATCGATGGTGTACTGGTTGGCGTCGATGAACTCGACCGACGACGGGGTCAGCAGCGCCGGGTTCTGCGCATTGGTGACCTTGACGTCGCTGATCTTGCCACTGCCCTGGTTGGCGAGCGTCGCGGTGGCCTTGACCGGGGTGGCCGCAGCAATGCGCGAGGGATCGGTAATGGCGACCGACAGGCTGCCAGCCAGCCCGGCGGTGGGCTGCAGCAGGAACTTGTCGCCGCTCGCCGGGGTGCCACCCACCACCATGCTGACGCCATTGAGCACCAGCGGGTTGGCCGCGGTGCCGGTGCCGGTCATCGGCACCGCAGAGCCAGTACTGGCGTTGGTCGCCTTCCAATTGGTGCCGTCGAAACTCAGCGTGACGTTCTGGCCGTCCACCGCGCTCATATTGCTGAAACTGGCGCTCAGCGATGCGCTGCCGGTGTTGCTGGGGTTGGCGGCAGTGGTCGGCGAACCGATGTTGAAGAAGTTGCCGCCCATCGCGCCATACAGATCCATACCCTGGCGGTGGCCGGCATTGAAGGTGCTGGCCATGCCCACGGCCAGGCGGCCGAGTTCGGCCTGGGTCGGCTCGAGCACGCTGCTGCGGAATTCCAGCAGGCCGCCGATCTGCCCGCCCAGCGAGTTGGCGCTGAGGCTGACGTTCTGGCCCTGGGTCTGCATCGCCACCTGCAGCTTGGTCGGCTGATACGGGTCGGCGACGGTGGTGAGCTTGGAAGAGGTGGTAGCGACCACCAGCGCTTGTCCGCCGGCGGTGAAAACATTGATGAAGCCGCCGTCCTGCATCACCGCGGTACCGCCGGTGTAGCCGACCAGCTTGCTCACCAGCGCGTCGCGCTGATCGAGCATGTCCGGCGCTGCGTTCTGCGCACTGCTGCCGATGGTGCCGTTGAGCTTGGCGATCTGCTGCGTCAAGCGATTGACCTCATCTACCGACGAGGTCAGCCCGCTGTTGACTTCATTGCTCAGGCCGTCCATCTGCCCGTTGAGCTGCTTGAAGCGCGTCGCCAGCGAATTGCCGCTGTCGAGCATGCTCTGGCGCTCGGCAGTGGACGAGGCGTTGGACGACACCGCGCTGGTGGAATCGAAGAAGTTCGACCACAGCCCGGCCACGTTGGTGGCGGTGTTGGAGTAGAGCGCATCGACGCGGTTGGACAGCGAGGACAGCTGCTGCAGGCGCGAGAGTTCGCCGCCGCTGTCGAGCAGGCGCGAGATGGCCAGCTGGTCGGCCACCCGGCCCACATCGGTGATCTTGGCACCATTGCCCACGAACGCGTAGCCCATGTCGGTGGGCGTGCGTGTTGCGAATTCCACACGTTGGCGGCTGTAGCCTTCGGTATTGATGTTGGCGACGTTATGGCTAACGGTCGACAACGCCCGTTGGAAGGCGATGAGTGCGCTGGTCCCGGTGGACATGATGGACATCGGCGTTTACCTCAGCGACGGATGGTGCCAAGCCCGGCCGGCTCGGCGGTGCTGGCATAGCGGTTGGACAGATCGGCCGCCGCGTTGCCAATGGCGGCCACCGCACGGTCGATGGTCGGACCGTGAGCGATCGCCGCGATCTTGGCCGCATAGCCCGGATCGGTGGCGTACCCAGCCTGCTGCAAGCCGCGTGCAAAACCCTTGATGTCGGTGCCGGCCTGCAGCGCGGGCTGGTAACGGCTGTTGTTTTTCAGCAGCCGCACGTAGTCGGCAAAGCTCTCTTCGGCCGAGCCATAGGCGCGGAAATCGGCGGTTTCGGTGGTTTTGACGCCGTTGACGTATTCGTGGGTGCCGGTGGTGACCTTGTCGCCGCTCCAGCCGGTGGCCTTGATGCCGAACAGGTTGTTGGAATCGCCCCCATTGCCGATGCCGCGACGGCCCCAGCCGGTTTCCAGTGCGGCCTGTGCCACCAGCGCGCGTGGGTCCACGCCCAGTTCGCGCGCGGCTTTCTGCGCATGCGTCCAGATCTTGGCGACGAAGCCTTCCGGCGTGCGCTCACCCAGGCTGGCAGCGGCGGTGCTGGCGGCGCTCGCATTGACTGCGGCATTGGCATCGGCCGCATCGCTGGCAGCCACATCGGTCCAGCGGTCGTTGGCGGACGGCCAGCTCAGTGCGGCGGCATCGTCGCTGCCGGATTCGCCAGCGCCGGTGCGCCCGGCAATCAGATCCAGCACCTGGCTCATGCCGATGCCACTCAGATTGCCTGCGCTCAGGGCCGCCTTCGCAACGCTGCTGGTCGTGATGCCGCTGGCCGCACCATCGCGGGTCGGCAGCGGCAACGAGGCGTCGCGCTTGCCGGCAACCAGGGAATACGCCTTGGCCGCTTCGGCGGTGTTCAACGCGGTGTTCAACGCCGGGCCGCCGGTGTCGCCACTCAGTTGCTTGGAAATCATCGCCGACAAGCCCAGCCCCTTGCCCTGGGTCAACGCCTTGGCCATCTGTTGGTCGTACATTTCGCGGAACATCTGGTTTTCGCCCGGAAACATCGGGTCGCCGGAGCTCGCATTGCGCATGCTCTTGACCAGCATCTGCGCGAACTGACCTTCGAGCTGACGTGAGACCTTGTCGATCTTTGCGGGATCGGCCTTGGTGCTCGGGTTGAGATCAATGGGCGAGGCTGCGATACGCATGTCAGATCACCTCTAGCTCCGCCGAGAGCGCACCGGCTTGCTTGAGCGCTTCCAGGATGGCCACCAGGTCGCCGGGAGCGGCGCCCACTTCGTTGACTGCGCGCACGATCTGATCGAGCGTGGTGCCGCCTTCGAACTTGAACATGCGGCTGCCTTCGGAGGTGGCCGTGATCGTCGATTGCTGGGTCACTGCGGTGCGGCCGCCACTGAAGGCACCCGGCTGGCTGACATTGGTGTTTTCGCTGATGGTCACGGTGAGCGAGCCATGCGCAATGGCCGCTGGCATCACGCGTACCAGCTGGCCGATGACCACGGTGCCGGTACGTGCATTGACCACGACCTTGGCCGGTGCATCGCCAGGCGAGAGTTCGACGTTTTCCAGTCGCGACAACAGGCCGATGCGCGCACCCGGGTCGGTTGGCGAGCGCACCGCAACGGTCACGCCGTCCACCGCACGCGCGGTCCCAGCGCCGAAGCTGCTGTCGATGGCCGCGACCATGCGCGAGACGGTGGTGAAGTCGTTCTGATGCAGATTCAGCGTGATCTCGCCGGTGCCGGCAAACACGTCCGGCAATGCGCGTTCGACGATGGCGCCATTGGGAATACGACCGACACTGGGCACATTGACCGAGACGCGCGAGCCGTCCTTGCCTTGTGCACCAAAGCCGCCGACCACCAGGTTGCCCTGGGCCATCGCATAGACCTGGCCATCGGCGCCTTTCAGCGGTGCCATCAGCAGCGAGCCGCCACGCAGCGACACGGCGTTGGCGATCGAGGAGACGGTGATGTCGATCGGCTGGCCGGGCTTGGCGAACGGCGGCAATTCGGCATGGATGGCCACGGCCGCGACGTTTTTCAGCTGCGGGTTGACGTTGGCCGGAACATTGACGCCCAGTTCGCCGAGCAGGTTTTTCAGGCTCTGCACGGTGAAGGGCGCCTGGCTGGTGCGGTCGCCGCTGCCGTCCAGGCCAACCACCAGGCCGTAACCGACCAGCGCGTTGCCGCGCACGCCGCCGACCTGGGCAAGATCCTTGATGCGCTCGGCCGAGGCCGGCGCGACGACCACGCAGGCCCCCAGCAACGTGGCCAGCAGACGGAAGGACAGGGAAGACAGGTTCATGGTCGCAGGCTCAGTAGGGCGACAGACGGGAATTGAAGAAGCGGCTCAGCCAGCCCATCGCGTTGGATTGAGCGATCGCGCCGCGGCCGCCGTAAGCGATACGCGCTTCGGCCACCTTGCTGGAGGGGATGGTGTTGTCCGGCGCGATGTCGGCGTCGCGGACGATGCCTTGCACCTGCACCAGCTCGTCGCCCTGGTTCAGACGCAGATTCTTCTGCCCCTGCACGACCAGATTGCCGTTGGGCAGGCGCTGGATCACGGTGACCGTCACGCTGCCCTGCATGCGATTGCTCTGCGCCGTATTACCCTTGCCATCGAAGGCGCGGTCGCCCTTGAGGGTGTTCTGCAGCACGTCCAGTCCAGCCACCGTCAGCGGCGCACCCAGCAGGGTGGGGGACGCCATCGTGGTGGCGTCCTTCTTGCTGGTGCTGGTGTTGGCGCTGGAGGATGCGGTGGTGCTTTCGATCAGGGTGATGGTCAGCAGGTCGCCGACATCGCGTGCGCGGCGATCGCCGTACAGGTTCAGGCCGGGGCCGGCGGCGTAGATGGCCCCGGCGGTCGGCTGCACGGTCGGTGCGACCACCGGCACGATCGGTGCCATCGCCGCGTAGGGACGAACGTCGCCGGCTGCCACGCAGCCGCCCAGCAACAGGCTGCAAGTGGCGGCCAGGCAGGCCGATGAAAGGAGGGGGGGACGTGACATGGCGTGCGGTCCTGGAGGTCAGCGAGCGGCGAGCCGCTCAGACGTTGTTGTTCAAGTAGCCGAGCATCGCGTCGGTGGTGGAGATGGCCTTGGCGTTCATTTCGTAGGCGCGCTGCGTCTCGATCATGCTCACCAGCTCTTCCACCGTATTGACGTTGCTGCCTTCCAGCGCGCCCTGCACGGTGTTGCCCAGGCCGTTGAGGCCAGGGGTGCCGTTCTGCGCGGGGCCGGAAGCGGTGGTTTCGACGAACAGGTTTTCGCCCTTGGACTGCAGGCCCGAGGGGTTGATGAAGTCGGTGAGCGTGAGCGCGCCGATTTCCTGCGCGGCGGCCTGGCCGGCCAGCGTCACGCTGATGGTGCCGTCGTTGCCGATGGTCAGCGACTGCGCGCCTTCCGGCACCTGGATGCCCGGCTGCAGCGGGTAGCCGCTGTTGGTGACCAGTTGGCCCTGGGCGTTGATCTGGAAGGTGCCGTCGCGGGTGTAGGCCGAGGTGCCGTCGGGCATCTGCACTTCGAAGAAGCCGCGGCCGTTGACCATCACGTCGAGCGCGCGGCCGGTCTGCTGCTGGCTGCCCTGGTCGAAGCCCTTGAACGTGGACACCACGCGTACGCCGGTACCCAGTTGCAGGCCGGTCGGCAGCTGCGTCTGCGCGGAGGTCGAGCCGCCGGGCGCACGCACCTGTTGGTACAACAGGTCTTCGAACGCGGCACGGTCGCGCTTGAAGCCGGTGGTATTGGTATTGGCCAGGTTGTTGGAAATGACCGACATGCGCGTCTGCTGCGCATCCAGTCCGGTTTTGGCGACCCACAAAGCCTGATTCATGACCCGATTCCTCGTTAGACCCGGGGATGTGTTCCGGGCACGGCTGGGTATATGCACGTGCTGTGCCAAATCCGCGTCGGATTTCTGCCGGGTGTGCAGTGGGTCACGCGGGGTGGGGTTGCTGCGGGCTGCGTAGGGCAGGGGCGGCGGCTGGCAGCAGGTGTCAGCGGCAGCGGTGGGGCTGGCGATGGCTCCGCATCCATGCCGCCAACGGTCCCGCAAGCGGCGAGGACACCGCACCAGACAGTTGGCTGGTGGTTCTACCGAAGAACGAAGACACCGCGTTGCACGGTTTGCCTACTGCTTTGTTGAAAGCTCGACACACCGACCAATTCGACTGGTCCTTGCCCGCCCACCGTCGCGGGACCCGTGGCGGCATGGATGCCGCCACGGAGCTGACAGGGACGTACTTGCAGCGTGTCACGCGATGGTGGGCGGGCAAGGGCCCTGCAGCGAGGCCAAAGATCCGCTTGTCCGCAGCAAATACCCAGATCATTGGCTCTGCAGGAAACCTGTCGAGCTGCCTTCCGATTGCCAACAGCGCTGGCTGGCAGGAAGGCGCAGGCCGCCTGAACTGCGCTTAGCCGCTCACCCGCAACAGCGAATTGGCCGATTGGGCATTGTCGTCGCCGTTCTTGATGATCTTGACCTGCATTTCGAACTGCCGCTGCAGCTGGATCATTTCCACCAGCGCGCCGGCCGCATCCACGTTGCTGCCTTCCAGCATGCCGCTGTTGATGGTCTTGCCGGTGGCGACGGTAAATGCCTGCGCCGGGTCGGTACTGGTGTTGCGCATCAGCCCGTCCGGGCGCCGCGTCAAACGGTCGGCGGGTGCATCCACGACCTTCATCTTGCCGACGATGGCCATGGTCTGCGGGCCTTCGCCCTGCGGAATGATCGAAATACTGCCATCGCTGCCGATTTCCATCGCCTGATGCGGCGGGATCGTCATCGGGTTGCCGCCTTCATCCAGCACTGCATGCCCGTTGGCAGTCACCAGCTGGCCATTGGCGGTGAGCGCCAATTCGCCGTTGCGGGTGTAGGCCTCGCTGCCGTCGGGCGACTGCACCGCCAGCCAGCGGTCCTGCTGCAACGACACGTCCAGCGGATTGCCGGTGACCTTCTGATGGCCCTGGCTGCGATCGAAGCCCTGATCCACATGCAAGGCATCGATCCGCGACGGATAGCCCTTGCCCTGGATCTTGAACGCCTCGGTGTTGGCAAGCGCGGCCTTGAATCCCACCGTATCGACGTTGGCCAGATTGTGCGACACGGTGCTCTGCGCCTGCAGGGAGGCGCGGGCACCGGTCATCGCAACGTAGAGGGCTTTATCCATGGGACACCGGGATTGGGAAGTCGTGATTCGGGATTCGTAAAAGCGGGCTGTTGCGACTCGGGAATTGAGCGGGGCAGGGCCGGTCACCGATTGACGGAGTACCGGCTCTTGCGAATCCCTAATCCCGAATCACCATTCCCGACTTTTAACGAATATTGATGATCGTCTGGGTGACCTGATCCTGCGTCGAGATCATCTGCGAGTTGGCCTGAAAGTTGCGCTGGGCCACGATCATGTTGACCAGCTGCTCGGTCAGGTCGACCGTGGACGATTCCAGCGAGCCCGATTCGATCTGGCCCAGGTCCGAGGTGCCTGGCGCGCTGGTGCGGGCGGCACCGGAGGTGTAGCTCTCGGCCCACATGTTGTTGCCCTGCGACTGCAGGCCCTGCGGGTTGACGAAGCTGCTCAGGGCGACCTGGCCCAGCGGCTTGTCGGCACCGTTGGAATAGCGCGCGAACACGACACCGCTGGTGTCGATGCTGATCTCGTTGAGCTTGCCGCTGGCGTAGCCGTCCTGGCGCGTGTCGCGCAGGGCGAACTGCTCACCGTACTGGGTGGAGCCGCTGACATTGAGCTGCATGCTCAGCACGCCCGCGCCGGTGCTCGGGGTGAACGGGGCCATCGCGATGATGCCGTTGGCCGGGGTGGTCAACGCGCCGGTATCGGAGAACTGCAGCGTGGTCGGGGAACCGACGGCGGCGCCGTCCACATAGTTGTGCACCTGCCACTCGTTCGGGTTGGCGGTCTTGACGAAGTAGGAGGTCTGCACATGGCTGACGCCCAGCGAGTCATAGACGTTGATGCCGCCGGTGGAGTGGCTATAGGTCTTGTCGTCGGCCGGGTTGAACGGGGTCACCGTCGGCGCGGTGGCATTGCCGGGCAGGGTAAAGGCCAGGTTGACCGTGGAGGTGGACTTGGGCGGGCTGTCGGTGGTCAGCAACTGCAGGTCCGACAGGCGGCCCACGTCAAAACCGTTGCCGCTGGGGTTGGGTGCGAACACCTGCAGGCGTGCGCCCTGCGGGTTGACCACATAGCCGTTGGCATCGGTCTGGAAGTTGCCGGCGCGGGTGTACATCTTGGCGCCATTGGACGAAACAGTGAAGAAGCCTTCGCCGGAAATCGCCAGGTCCAGGCTGCGCCCGGTCGGATCGATATTGCCCTGCGAAAACTGCTGCGCCACGTTGCTGACGCGCACGCCCGAACCCACCGCATTGCGCGACAGGCCGTAGCTGGTGCTCTGGAACATGTCGGCAAACTCGGCGCGCGATTCCTTGAACCCAGTCGTGTTGACGTTGGCGATGTTGTTGGACGTAACGTTCAGATCGGCATTGGCTGCGCTGATGCCGGACAAAGAGGTATTGAAAGCCATGGATGAGGTCCTTTAAGTGTCGGTTGCCGGCTCAGCTGATGCGGAGCACGTTGGCGAGCGGGGAAGTGCCTAGCCCGGTCAGGTTGAGATACAAGCCGTCCGAGCCGATCGTGACGCTGTCCACCGGTGCATCGACATAGGTAGACAACTTGCTTTTGGAGCCAGCGGTGTCGGTCTGGGTGGCGGTCACGCCGTATTTGCCGGCCGCCATACGGTTGCCGTTGGCATCGGTACCATCCCAGGCAAACGACACCTCACCGGCGGCGCTGGACGGTAAGCTGATCTGTTTGACGAAGGCGCCGTTGGCATCGGTGATTTCAAAATTGACGGTGCCGGCCGAGGTCGCGGTGACCACGCCTTTGGCCGAGCCAGTGGCATCGATCGCCACCTGCGCCGAGGGCACCAGCACGTTGTGACCCACCAGCGCCGCACCCTTGAGCACCTGATCGCTGCTCATCGACGTGGAGAAATTGCTGACCTTGGTATTGAGGTCGCCAATGCCCTGCACGGTGGAGAACTGCGCCAGCTGGCCAAGAAACGCGCTGTTTTCCATTGGTTTGAGCGGGTCTTGGTGCTGCAGCTGCTCGGTCATCAACTTGAGGAAGTCGGCCTGGCCGAGCGATTCTTCTTTTTTGGGTGTTTTGCTGCTGGTACTCAGGCCAAGGGTTTTGTAGAGATCGCTGGCAATCGTGCTCATCTGGAGGATTCCGTGGGTATGGTGCAGCTAGGAAGGGTCAGCGACCCATGGTGAGGGTCGCGAGCGCCAGTTCCTTGGCGGTATTGAGCATTTCCACGCCTGCCTGGTAATTGCGCGAGGCGGAAATCATGTTGACCATCTGCGAGACCGGGTCCACGTCGGGCGAGAACACATAGCCATCGGCATCGGCCAGCGGGTGGCCGGGCTCGTAGCGGCGGATCGGCGGCGCATTGGTGGTGGTGATCTCTTTGACGTTTACAGAGGTCAGGCTGGGGTCCTGCCGGCTTTGCTGGGCCTGGAAGATCGGCTCGATCGGCTTGTAAGTGGCCTCGGCCGAGCCTGCGACCGAGTCCGCATTGGCCAGGTTGGAGGCGATGGTGCTCAGGCGGACCGACTGCGCGTGCAGCGCCGAGCCGGCCACATCGAAAATGGGAAGGTTGCTCATGACTTATTGGCCCGTGATCGCGGTGAGCATCGAGCGCACCTTGGATTCGAGGAAGCTCAGCGACGCGCGGTATTCCAGCGCGGCGCGGCCGTAGGCGGCGCGTTCGGCGTCGGGATCGACGGTATTGCCGTCAAGGCTGGGCTGATCGGATTCGCGGGTGATCTGGAACGGGTTGAGCCCGCCGCCGCCCACTGCGTAGTGCTTGGCGTCGGTGGTCTGCATCAGGCCGCCGTCCTGCTCGCCCTGCGCCGACTTCAGCGCCGCTTCGAAGTTCAGGTCTTTGGCCTTGTAGCCGGGCGTGTCCACATTGCTTAGATTGCTGGCAATGAGCTTCATGCGCTGCTCGCGCAGCGCCAACGCGTCGCCATGGACGCCGAGGAACGAAGAGAAGGGACTGGACACGGTGCTCTCCCGCGAAATGTTGCAAGGGAGGAAGCAATGTTTGTGCCAGATCGAGGGGGTGCGGGAGGCGAAACCGGCGATTCGCGTTTAGCGTCCGATGGACGGTCCAGGTCCCAGACATCGCGAGGCGTGTTGCCGCTCAGGGATCTGCTGCGATTGGCTGTGCAACTTACAGACCAACCCAGAAGGCCTGGCATGGCTGAACCTCAGCGCGGCGTGTGCCCAGCCGCGCGGACGCCTTTCAAAGGCATGTTCTTCCTGGAAGACAGCTGCTGCAGATGCCCGGTCGTGCCGATGGGACACGGCCTGGTGGATCAGGCCGCTTCGGCGACCACTCTCAGGCGGGCCAGCACATAGTCGGCCAGCTCGTGGGCGCTGTACTTGGCCACGAAGGCGTTGGCGCCCACCTGCTCGACCATGGCGTTGTTGAACACGCCCGACAAAGAGGTGTGCAGCAGCACGTACAGGCCTTGCAGGCCCGGTGTGCGCCGGATTTCCGTCGTCAGCGTATAGCCGTCCATTGCCGGCATTTCGATATCGGAGATCACCATGGCGTAGCGGTCGGCCGGGTTTTCGCCCGACGCCGCCACCTGCAGCAGGTGGTCCAGCGCCTGGCGCCCGTCGGACAGCAGGGTCGCCGAAACGCCCAACTGGTCGAGCACACTGCGGATCTGCTGACGCGCCACGCGCGAGTCGTCCACCACCAGGACCTGGAACTGGCGGTCGTAGGCCACCAGTTGCAGCGAGGGATCCAACTGCACGTCCTTGCTGACCTTGGCGATGTCGGCCAGCACGCTCTCCACGTCGATCACCTGGATCAGTTCGCCCTGGAAGCGCGTCACCGCCGTCAAATAAGTGGCTTCGGCACCGAGTTCCGGTGGCGGATGAATGTCTTCCACCGCAATATTGACGATGCGTTCCACACCGCTGACCAGGAAGCCCTGGACCGAGCGGTTGAATTCGGCGACCACCAGATAACCTGGGCCGTTTTCGGCGCGCGAATCGCGTTCCGGGTGACCAATGGCCAGGCCCAGATCCAGCACCGGCACAGAGCGCCCGCGCACGTCGGCCACACCGGCGAACTCGGTCGGCAGGCCGGGCACCTGGAACAGCTCAGGCCGGCGCAGCACTTCCTGCACCTTGAAGACGTTCACGCCAAAAAGCTGGCGTCCGCCCAGCCGGAACAGCAGCAGGGCCAGTCGATTGTGGCCAGCCAGTCGCGTGCGCTGGTCGATGCGGTTGAGCAGATCGTGGGTCATGGGGCAGATATCGACAGCGCCCGGTTAAAACTTGAGGGGTTTTGCTGGGGTTGCGTGGGGCGCTGTCGGGATTGGGGAGTTGGGATTCGGGATGCGCTCAGGCGCCGCGATTAGGTGATGTGGGATTGGGGATTGGCTCAAAGGCGTGCATTAGCAACTTGGTCTGGCCGCTGCCACATCCGTGAGAGCTTCGTCGTGGTTATCGGATAGATCCCGTCGGTGAAAGGGCCACGGCAGCGGGTAAATGCAGCACCCGCGAAGCGGCTTTCACGAATCCCCAATCCCGACTCCCCCAATCCCGGCAAGAAACGGCACACCCCTTGCATGACAGCGCTCGTCTTCGTCCGGACCTGTTCCCATGCGCCTGCTCCTGCTTGTCATCCTGTTGGCTGCCGCTCCGGCCTGGGCCCAGAGCTATCAGTCTGTCGATTCCATCCGTGCCGCAGCGCTGGCCACCGTTGGTCCGGACGCTGAAGCCGAAGCCACCCTCGATCCGGGCCTGCGCATGCCGGGGTGTCCGATCGCGTTGCAGGCCAAGCCCACCGGCACCAATACGGTGGAAGTGGCGTGCCCGCAGCCGGCCGGCTGGCGCTTGTTCGTGCCGTTGAAGGTGCGTCGCAACCAGGACGTGCTGGTGTTGCGCCGTGGCATCAGCGCTGGAGAAACCATTTCGCTCGCCGATATCAGTATCGAGAAGCGTGATGCCGCACGTATTGTCGGTGCGGTGCTGGCCGACCCGGTGGCTGCGGTGGGCAAGACCGCCCGCCGCATCCTGCCGGCCGGCTCGCTGCTCTCGGCCAACGATCTGGTGAGCCAGCGGCTGGTCCGGCGCGGCGACACCGTGCCGCTGGTCTCGCGCAATGGCGGGCTGGAGGTGCGCATGAGCGGTCGCGCGCTGTCCGATGCCGGCGAGAACGAGCGCGTCTCGGTAGAGAATTCGTCCTCGCGCCGGGTGGTGCAGGGCATTGTTGAAGCGAGTGGAACTGTTGTGGTCTCCCGGTAAGAAATTTCTATAAAGTTTTTTTTCTGGGTGCCGTTATCCCCTACGACCTGTAGAGGAGTTCCTGACATGACCCAGAAAATCGAAGGCAATCTACCGACCGCTGCCACCCTTCGCACCGCGGCCACCAGCAGCAAGATCGCTTCGGCCGGCGAAGATGGCGCGTCCCCAGTAGCCGTCACCCCGCCGACCGACAGCGTCAAGTTGACCGGCGAAGCCACCAACCTGCAGAACCTGCAGCGCGAGCTTTCGCAGTCCTCGGCGATCGACACCGGTCGCGTCCAGGCGGTGAAGGATGCATTGCAGAACGGCAGCTATTCCATCAACCCGGATGCCATCGCCAGCCGCATGATGGATCTGAATCAGCAACTGGCGGGTTGATCCCCGCCTGAAAGGATGAACGTGAACGAGTTCCTGCAACGTCTCAGCGATGCGCTGGCCGGCGAACGGCAGGCATTACTCGAGAACGACATTGATGGGTTGATGCGACACACGCAGGACAAGCTGTCGGCGCTGCACGCGCTCGAAGCGGCGATGCCCGCAGGCGAAGAAGAGCGCCTGCGTGAGCTGGCCGAAGCCAATCGCGCCAATGGCGCGTTGCTGGCTCGCCGACGCCGCGAAGTGAACTGGGCGCTGCGTCACCTGGGCCGCACCGAAAGCGCGCCGTCCTACGATGCCAAGGGCCAATCGAGCGTGCTGCGCGGCGGACGTTCGCTGGCGGTCGCCTGAGTCGCAGCGTGTTCTGCAGCACATCGGGGTGTAGATAACGCGGCACGCTGACGTGCGCCGGCATGTGGTGCTGGGTCTGCGATAAACCGTCAGTGATGCAAAACGGCGATAGGGCGCGTCAACGGTTCGGCGTATATTGAGGCGTCCTCTACGCCGCCCGCTCCCGTGACCGCCAAGTTTTTTCTCAATCAAGCCTTACTGCCGTCCTCGGACATCCTGCGCGCCTTCGGCGACCAGATGCTGGAGGGCGTGCTGCTGTTCCGCGCAGACGGAAAGTTGATTCTGGCCAATGCCATCGCACGCCAAAGCCTGTGCAAGGAAGATCCCGGCGACGATCGCAATCTGGGCGAGCGGATTTCGCACGTATTGCCATCGGACGCACTCAATCAGGCGCGCAGCAAGGGGAGCTGGACCGGCAGCCTGCCGGTGGCCGACCGCGTGGTCATCGCGCACCTGTATTACAACGAAGCGTCCGGCGTCGGGCATTTTCTGGCGCTGTTCCACAACATCGAAGGCCAGCAGGATTACGAGCGCGAGCTGCAACAGCGCCACGCCGAATTACGCCAGGCCTATCTGCGCTTGAACGGTGCGCAGGACAAGCTGCTGCAGTCGGAAAAAATGGCGTCCATCGGCCAGTTGGCCGCGGGCGTAGCGCACGAAATCAACAATCCGATCGGTTACGTGCACTCCAATCTGGGCAGCCTGCAGGAATATCTGCGCAGTCTGTTCACCCTGATCGAAGCGTATGAGCGTGCGCTGCAGGCGCCGGATCCGAAGGCGCTGATTCCGGAAATCGACGAGATCCGTAACCGCGCCGACATCGACTTCATCAGCCGCGATTTGCCGCAATTGATGGCCGAATCGCGCGAAGGCATCGAGCGGGTGACCCGCATCGTGCGCGACCTCAAGGACTTCTCGTATTCGGACCGGTCCGAGTCCTGGAAGATGGTCGACCTGCATGCGGGTCTGGAATCCACCATCAACATCATCTGGAACGAGCTCAAGTACAAGGTCACGCTGGAGCGCAATTACGCCGAGCTACCGCTGGTGGAGTGTCTGCCATCCGAGCTCAACCAGGTGTATATGAACATGCTGCTCAACGCCGGCCAGGCGATCGTCGAGCGCGGCACGATCGTCGTGACCACCGGTCGCGATGAGGCGGAGAACGTCTGGATCCAATTCCAGGACAGCGGCGCCGGCATCGCGCCAGACCTGCTGCAGCGCATCTTCGACCCGTTTTTCACCACCAAGCCGGTGGGCAGCGGCACCGGCCTGGGCCTGTCGATCTCCTACGGCATCATCAACAAGCACCACGGCCGCATCGACGTCGAAAGCACTCCGGGGCAGGGCGCCAGTTTCAGGATCGTGCTGCCGATCCGGCAGCCGCGCTGACGCGCGGGATTGGTTGTTGGGGATTCGGGATTGGCAGCAGCGGGCGTCGCTGTTGCTCATTGATCACCGCGCCATCTGGCGCAACGACGCGGGAGCCCGCTTTTAGCCAATCCCGAATCCCAAATCCCTATTCCCGGACGTTCCGCAACTCGTCATGCGTGCGGAAGGCCTGACGAATATGCTCGCGCAGTTCGTCGTCGTTCCAGGGTTTGGTCAGGAAGCGGTAGATCGCGCCACGGTTGATGGCTTCGGTGACCGTGGCCAGGTCCGTGTAGCCGGAGAGCACCAGGCGCACCGTATCGGGGTAGAGCATCTTGACCCGGCCCAGGAACTCGGTGCCGCTCATGTCGCTCATGCGCTGATCGGAAAGGATCACCTGCACGTCGTTGGTGGCGAGCAGGTCGAAGGCGTCGCGCACGTTGCCGGCGGCCAGAATCCGGTAGCCATCGCGACGGAACAGGCGCACCAGCGAGCGCAGCACGTTCTCTTCGTCGTCCAGCAGCAGCAAGGTGCGATCAGGGCGGCTTTCGGCGAACGATTCCGGGCGCAGGTAGCGGCGCCGCAGTGCCATGCCGGCCGACTCGGCCGACATCGGTTCACCGAACAGATAGCCCTGGAAGATGTCGCAATCGTTGCGACGCAGGAAGCCCAATTGCGCCTGCGATTCCACCCCATTGGCAATGACCGTCATGCCGAGCTGGTGACCCATGGCGATGATGGCGCGCGCAATCGCCGCCTCGCGGCTGCCGGCAGGTGCGCTTTTGATGAAACTGCGGTCGATCTTCAGCCGGTCCACCGGGTAGCGCACCAGCGCGCTCAGACTGGAATCGCCGGTGCCGAAGTTATCCAGGCTCAGGCTGATGCCTTCGTTGCGCAGGTTGGCCATCGTCTCGTGGACGAAGTTGACGTTGTTGGTCAACGCGCTTTCGTTGATCTCCAGCGTGACGAACTGCGCCGGCACACCGGCGGTCTGCAGCATCGCCATCACTTCGTTGAAGAAGCCCGGGCGCAGCAGCTGCAGCGTGGAGACGTTTATCGCAATGCTGAAGTCATCGAAGCCCTGGTCGCGCCATAAACGCGCCTGACGCACCGCGTTCTGCAGTACCCATTCGCCGATCTGCACGATCACGCCCAGGCGCTCGGCGGTGCGCATGAAGCGCTCCGGTACCAGCATGCCCAGGGTCGGCGACTGCCAGCGCAGCAGCGCCTCCATGCCAACGATGCGGCCGTCGCGCGCGCTCACCAGCGGTTGGTAGCGCAGGCGTAATTCGCCGTGCGGAATCGCATCGACGATCTGCCGCGCAATGATGCTTTCGCTATGCGCGTTGGTGGCCGAGTTGTGGGTGTACAGCCGCACCGTGTTGCCGCCTTCGCGTGCCGCCTGGTAGCTGGCTTCTTCGGCATAGTCCAGGAGCGTGGACACCGCGGTGGAATGCTCCGGGCACAGGCTGATGCCGACCTTGCCAGTCATGAACAACGTGTACGGCAACACCGACAGCGGCAATTCCAGTTGCTGGCGGATTTCTTCGGCGAAGTCTTCCGGCAGCGGCGTGTCTTCCCGGCGCACTGCCACCACGATCATCTCATCGCTGCCATGACGCCACAGTTTGCCGCGGGTTCCGAGAAATTCCTGAAGGCGACGCGCGGCCAATGTCAGCGCCTGGTCGCCGACCTCGCCACTCATGTTCTCGTTGATCGAGGCGAAGTGATCGATGTCGACGTGGAAAATCATCAGCGGCGGGCCGCCGGACGCGGCCGCATCGACTAAATGCAGCAATTCGGGGTTGCCCGCGCCAAGCCGTGTGGGCTTGACGACCTCCAGTCCGGGCGGACTAACAGGGTTCCACATGACTCAACGTCCACCATCGTCGTGGACGGACTCGCCGACCGAGTGATAGGGCAGGCGCAACGTCACGCGCGTGCCTGCTCCGGGTGCCGATTCTATCGCGAGCGTGCCGCCCACGGTTTGCGCACGCTCACGCATCACGATCAGGCCCAGGCCACGTGGGCCCTCCGGCTCGAAGCCATCGCCATCATCGCTGACTTCCAGCCGGAAACTGTCGCTGTCGATCGAATGCAGACGCAGGTGCACTTCGCCCGCGCAGGCGTGCCGCAGCGCATTAGTGAGGCTCTCCTGTGCGATCCGGAAGCAGGCTTGCTCGATCTCGTTGCCCGGCCGTTCTTCAAGCGCCTGAATGTCCAGCTCCAGCCGTATCTGCGAGGCGCGGAACAGCATCGACGCCTGCCAACGCAAAGCGGCCTCTAGGCCCAAGGCATCGAGTTGTGGCGGACGCAGCAGCATCGACAGATTGCGCAGCTTGGTCACCGTGCTGTCGGCCAGCGACACCACTTCCAGCATGTCCTCGCGGCGCGCCTCTGCGTCCTGCTCATCCAACGCCGCATGCGCGGACAGCTTCATCGCAGTGATCGCCTGCCCGATGTCGTCGTGCAGATCGCGCGAGATGGCGCGGCGTTCGTCTTCCTGCAACGAGAACAGCCGCTTGGCCATCGCCTGCAGTTCGGCATTGCTTTCAGCCAGGGCATCGCGCATGCGCTCCGGTTCGCTCAGGTCGCGCACGACCAGCAACTTGCAGCTTCGCCCGCCATAGCGGATATCGCCGGCGGAGAGGCCAGCATAGAAGGTACTGCCATCGCGGCGGCGCATCGCGCGTGCGCTGGAAACCGGCTCGTTGCGATCGCTGCCTGCACGCAGGTATTCGCGCACCACCGGCAAGTCGTTATTGCCGACCAGGGTCTGCAGCGGCTCGCCCAGGATGGTTTCGCCCTGAAAGCCGAACTGAGCGGAGCCGGCCGCGTTGGCGTACATCACATGCTCGTCGGCGAGGATGAGCACACCGTCGGGCAACACGCGCACGAGTTCGCGAAACTGCTCCTCGCGTTCGCGCAGCAGCCGGCGCGATTGCTCGCGTTCGCTCACGTCCTGCAAAGTGCCGTGCACATAGCGCGCGCCGCTGGGGCTGGTTACGCGTTCGGCGCGCAGGTGCACGGTGCGCGGTTGCGAATCGCCACCGGTCAGAGGCAACAGCACATCGATCTGCACCTCGCCACCGGTGCACATGTCTTCGATCATGCGTTCGATACGCGCCTGGGTGGGGCTGTCGGAGGCGGTCAGCAATTCTTCCAGCCGATGCTCGCGACGGTGCATCGGCACGCTGCGCCCCAGCAGGCGATAGACCGCCGGCGAATAGCGTCCCAGGCCGGTCGTGGGATCCAGTTGCCAGGAGCCCAGCCGCGCGATGCTCTGCGCTTCCTCCAGGCGCTCAAGCGCCTCGTCGCGCAGATGCTGCGCCTGGCGCTCTTCGTTGCGGTCCACGGTGACCACCAGGCGGGCAGGGCCGCTGGACAGGTGCAGCTGGTTGCTACGCACCTCGACATGCCGTGGCCCGCTGCGCGTCAGCAGGTCTTCGTTCAACACGCAGGTGGCGTCGCCCTTGCCGCGGATCTGCGTGATCATCTCTTCTAGCCGGTCACCATCGGCGTTGGGCCAGATCGCCTGCAGCGTCTGCTGCAAGAATTCGTCACGTTCCCATCCGAAGAATTCCAGTGCCACCGGATTCGCGTCGAGGATGCGCATCGTAGCCAGGTCGTAGATGAAGGCAGGGCTGGGCAGGGCCATAAACTTGGCCTGCAGCAAGGCTTCGGACTGCGCCAGTTGTGCGTACTCGTCCACGATCAACGTGGCAAAGCGGCGCAGCACCAGGTGGATGACGATGCTGGACAGCACCAGAAAGCTCGCGTCCGACCAGCGCTCCGGCACGGCGGCACCGGCCAGGTTGAGCAGCCGATTGCCCAGCAGCAGCCAGACCACGCCAATCAGCAGATACAGACCAGTCAGGGTCCACAGGCCTTGCTGCAGGCGCTCGGCGAGGCGGAGACAGGAGACGGGAGCGGACGAAAACGCGGGCGCGGCGACGGGCTGTTGCATGGATCCGTAGACGACCTTGGATACTGGTGATGCAGCCATCTTAGCCGTAACTCGGGCTGGTTCGGTCCAGCTCGAAACAGGTGGCTCAACTAATCGGCCGCACGGCCGTTATCCATTGAGACTCCGAAGGCCGGAGGCGATTCTTCGGAGTGTTCCAGAGTGGACTCAGGCGTCATTGCAAGCATGCTGCAGCACCCGCTGACCTCGGCGGTGGTGTTGTTGGATGCGCATGGCCAGCCCCTGGCGGCCAACCGCGTTGCGCAATCCCTCGGATTGCCGGCAACCCTGGGTGCGTATGCCGAAGTATTGGAAAGTAGCCGCGCCCAGCTGGCCGACAACGGTGGCATGGCGCCCTGCGTATTGCCGGGGACCGGCGGCGGTCGGCTGGAAGGCTGGCTGCGTGCGGTCTGCGACGAACATGGTCAGGTCATGGCGTTCACCTTGAGCATTCCCGAGCCGAAGGGTGCCGATGGCACCAGTCGCTGGGAAATGGGCTTGGACAGCGCCGATCACGGCTTGTGGGACTGGGATATTCCGGCCGATGTGGTGTATCGCTCCGAGCGCTGGACGCGCATGCTTGGTTATTCCGAGCAGCCGCCGCCGAACAATCTCACCGCTTTGTCCGGGCTGATGCATCCGGAAGACCATGCGCATGTCAGCGCGGCGGTGCAGGCGCATCTGGAAGGGCGCACCGACACCTACGTGGCCGAATTCCGGCTGCGCCAGCACGACGGCCAGTGGCGCTGGATCCTGGATCGCGGCCGCGTGGTATCGCGCACCGCCGACGGACGCCCGCTGCGCATGGTCGGCACGCACACCGACGTGCACCATCATAAATTGCTTGAGCAGCAGCTGCGCGAGCAGCAGGCCCAGCTCGAAGAAGCCCAACGCATTGCCAGTATGGGCAGCTGGAGCTGGGATTCGCATCAAGATGCGCTGTGGGTGTCGCAGGATTTCCTGCAACAACTCGGCATGATCCACCTGCGTTTGCAAGGTATTCGCGGCATCCTGCGTTTGCTCTGTCGCCCCTCGGTTGCGCAGCTGCGCAGCGCCTGGCGCAAGATCAAGCACGAAGGCATGCCGGTGCATTTCGAACTGGAAATCAACGGTCTGCCCGGCGCTAATCCGCATCATCTGCGGGTCTGGGCGCAGCCGGTGTTCGACGGCGACGGCAGCATGGTGCGCGTCCTTGGCCAGCTGCAGAACGTCACCGAGCAACGCCAGACCGACGCCTTGATCCGCTGGCGCACCGAACTGCTCAATCGCGTGTCTGCGCTTGGCAAGATCGGCGGCTGCGAGATCGAGGTCGACACCCGGCGCATGCAGTGGACCGAGGAGTGCTACCGCATCCATGGCCTGCGCAAGGAAAACATCACCCTGGAGCAGGCGCTGTCGCTGTACACCCAGGATTCGCGCGACGCCTTCGAAGCGGCGCTGCTGCGCATTTCCGACGGCGGCCTGCCCGAGCAGCTGGAGCTGTGTTTCTATCGCAACTCCGGCCAGCTCATCTGGGTGCAGGTGCTGATCGAGCTGGACCGTCGCGAGGGCTTGCCGCCGCGGTTTGTGGCGTTGTTCCGCGATGTTACCCGCGAACGCGAAGCCAACGAACGGATCGAGCTGCTCGCGCATTACGACCGCCTGACCGGCTTGCCGAACCGCTTCTTGCTGCGCGAACAGGCAGAAAACGCCATTCGCGAGGCGCACGAGCGCGGCCAGGTATTGGCGATGCTGCTGATTGATCTGGATGGCTTCAAAAGCGTCAACGATTCGTTTGGCTACGCCACCGGCGACAACCTGCTCAAGCTCGCCTCGTCGCGCCTGCATCAACATTTGCGCAATAGCGACCTGTTCGGCCGCTTCAGCGACGACGAATTCATCGTGCTGTTGCGCGATATGTCCGAGCCGGAAGACGCCGGCCATGTGGCGCGCAAGCTGATTGCTGCGCTCGGTGAGCCGCTGCGCAAGGAACACGTCACCCTCAAGCTCGGCGCCAGCATCGGCATCGCGCTGCAGGGTGAAGGCCTGTCGGATTTCGACAGCCTGCTGCGCGCCGCCGATGCGGCGATGCACGCAGCCAAGGAGACCGGCCGCAACACCTTCCATTACTACAGCCAGGACGTGTTGCTGCGTGCGCAGCGTCGCCTGGAACTGGGGCACGCGCTGCAGGGTGCGCTCGAGCGCGAAGAATTCACGCTGGTCTACCAGCCGCTGGTCAACACCTCAGGCGACGCGTCGCCGGCGATCGAAGCGTTGATGCGCTGGAATCGCCCCGGACATGGTCCGTGCAGCCCGGTCGAATTCATTCCGATCGCCGAGGAATGCGGAGAAATCGTGCGCCTGGGCGAATGGGTGATCGGCGAGGCCTGCCGCCAGGCGGTAGTCTGGGATCGCGCCGGCCTGCATTTCAGCCGCGTCTCGGTGAATGTGTCTGCGGTGCAATTGCGCGAGCGTGGTTTTGCCGAGCGCGTGCTGGAAATCTGCCGCGATAACGGATGGCCGCCTTCACGCCTCGAACTCGAACTGACCGAATCTGCCTTGATTCGCGACTCCGATTCGCTGCGCCGCTGCTTCGAACTGTTCGAACAGAACGGCGTGTTGCTGGCGGTGGACGACTTCGGCACCGGCTTCTCCAATCTGCATTACCTCAACCGCTTCCCGGTGCAGCGTCTGAAGATCGACCGCAGCTTCGTGCAAGGCATGCTCGACGATGCCAACACGGCCGAAGTCACCCAGGCCATCGTGCATCTGGGCCATGCCCTGGGCATGCAGGTGGTCGCCGAAGGCGTGGAAACCGTGCAGGAAGATGCACTGCTGCGTCAGCAGGGTTGCGACGAAATCCAGGGTTATTTCTATTCACGCCCGCTGTCGCCGCGCGACATGGCGCAGTGGCTGCGCGAGGCCGAAACCGGCATGCGGCTGGGGGCACGGCTGGTGATTGCCAGCTGAGCCGTTGGCCATGCTGGCACCGCATACGTGGCGTCGCGCACTATCACCCAGTTATGTGATCGGCTCCGTGCCGCTGCGCTGCGGTATGAGGACAGGCGACCGCTTTGCTGCTTGCCTGTTGCTTGCGATTTGGCGCAGATTGCGATCTGATGTCCAACACGTGCATCGCAAGCGGCGCGGGTCGCGCTTGCTCGTCCCAGAGGCGTTGGGACATCGTGCAGACACCTCGATGGTGTTGTTGCTGGACAGGGGCGCAGTCCGGTCCAGACGCATTGCCTGATGGGGCGTGCAGGAGTCATGGATCTCCCCGGAAGCGATTGGAGCATCCTCCGAACGGATCCAGAATGGCTCGATGGCGCAACGAAGAACGAGGGCTGTTGTCCCGTACGTGCATGCATGACTGCCGGCGTACCCGTGTCACGCGATAAGCATCGACTGATGCAGCGCGATCGACCGACATCGTGCCGGTCTCATTCCGGTTCGAACGACAGCTCGCGTCTCCAGAGCAGCGGTGCGCGCGCTCGCCGTTTATCAGGGAAGAAAAGCGACAGATAGCCGGCCGCGATCGCACGGCTGCGAAGTTTCAGGCCAACGCCTTCTGCTGTCACCACGGTGACCTCGGTCACCGTGCCTTGCGGATTGACCTGCATTTGCCAGACATGGCGGCCATGCCACTCGGCCGGTGGGATCGCTGCGTCATAGTTCGGGCGGCCAACGACATACGGTGTTCCCGGATCGTTCGACAGGGGTGAGTCTGCCAGCCTGGCATGGACCTGCAGCGTCTCTTCCCCGCTGCGCCCATCTCCTGTGCTTGCGCGAAATGTCCATAGGCCAGGCTTGCCTCCCTGGCCCAGATCGGCATCGTAGCAGTGCTTGACGCCACGGTAATCGGGGTAATGGTGGCTCGACACTTCCTGCCCGGAGGCATCGAACGCCTGCACTACCAACCCACCTACATCGGTCTCGGCGAGATTGGTCGCGACACACACCTGGTGAGTGTGCTGACCATCTGTCAAAAACTGGATGGTTTGCTGGCGTGCAATCGAATGAGGTGGGCGGGCATCCCAGAGAAATTCGAGATATACCTTGTCATCTGCCGCATTGGCCGAGTGAGAAAGTGCTGCTGCAGACAAGGCCATGCAACGGATTTTCATGGCATCGAGCGCTCAGTCCGAGGAAGACAGCATGCTGATCGCCCGGGTTGGTGAAGGGCTCAGGAGGTGGGATGGAGGGTAGAGGCCTTGGCCTGACCTGACAAGCCGCAGCCGGAGCGAGCGCGTCTCGGCCCGGCGGGGGGCAAGGAGCGCGTGCGCACGGCATCAGCGCTGCCGGGAGCAGCGAACGCAGTGGACGGCTCAGGAAGCTGAGATCGGGCAGTTCAAACAACACGGCGGGGCGCCTGCCGAGGCACGACCCGCCGGTATCGCATCAGCGCCCGGAGGCGCTGACCGCGTCGCCATCCAGGCCCAGGTCCCAGGCCACGGTGGCGAATAGCAGCTCGTCTACGCTGCAGTCGCTGCGTGGATTGAGCAGCCCCTTGACTTCTGCGCGGGCGGCAAGCTCCAGCCGTTCCAGCACGGGAGGCAGCCGCACGCGCCGCAACACGGGCCTGGCCGCCTCGCTTTGCCCGATGCGCTCGGCATGCGCGGCAGCCACTGCGGCGGACTGCAAGGCATCGGTGGGAACGGTGTCGATGGTCGGGGCAAGCAGCGTCATGACGAAACACCAGGTCGGTAGGGAACGACAAATCCCCGGAAGGCCGGGGAATGTCGGAATCAGCGGCTGCGTGGCGGCATCGGTCTTAGAACAACTCGACCGTGCCGGCACCCATGCCTTGCTGTGCCACCGGCTTGTGCGGCGGGCGTTCCCACTCCACACGCATGTCGCGCAGGCGGTTGGACACCTTGGCCAGCGCGGCGACCAGATCGCTGTCGTACACGCCGCCATTGCGATGCAGCAGTTCTTGCAATGCCACCGCTTCGCGGTTGATCGCGGTGAGACGATCCAGATGGGTGTGGATGCCGCTCAGCGTCTGCGTGGCGATGTCCTCGAACTGCAGGGCACGCACCGCTTCGGCCACGCTGCCATCGATCGACCGTGCGCACTCGGAGATTTCGCGCATGCCATCGCCCAACGAGGCATTGATCTGCGCGACGTTCTCGAGCATCGCGGCCGATTCATGGCGGGCCTCGCGGGAGCGGTCCATGTGACGCGAGGCCAGCTGCGAGACCGTTTCACGCACCTTGGCGATCGATTCCTTGGAGCTGTGTGCCAGCTTGCGGATCTGCTCGTTGAAAGTGGTGGAACGCTCGGACAGATTGCGCACCTCGTCGGCAACCACGGCGAAGCCGCGGCCGGCTTCACCGGCACGTGCTGCTTCGATGGCGGCGTTCAAAGCCAGCAGGTTGGTCTGGTCGGCAATCGACTTGACGTCTTCCAACAGGGCGAAGATGCCATCCAGATGCTGCGCCATCTCATCGATGTGATGGACGGTGTTGGTGCTTTGGCCGCTCACCTGTTCCAGCGCTTCCACCAACTGCTCCATGCGGGAGCTGGCGTGCTGGGCGAAGCGGGCGACGTCGACGCCGGCACTACCGTCGTCACCGGCACGGTCGACGATGCGGGCCAGTGCCTGGCTTTGCTGACGCGATTTGCGGTTCATCGCTTCGAAGCTGCCACCAAGACCGGACACAGCCTGGCGGATCAGTTCGCGGGCACGCTCGACTTCCAAGCGCGAACCGTCGACTTCGTTGCTGACGAACGTACGCAGTTCGTTGAGCAGTTGGTCCTGCTCGCGCAGGATACGTGCCTGGTCCGGGTTAGACCGGAACTGGGAATACGTCACCCAGGCAGCGAAACCCAACCAGCTGAGGGTCATGGTTGCCAGGATCGCCCAGCGCACCGAAGCGGGCCAGTCGAATCCGACAGCGAAGGGGAACAGCAAGGTCAGAGCCAAAGGAGCGGCTAGACGGATGAGTGGACGTGAATACATGGGCGTTCTCGGCAGAGTCACGGTTGCTGTATCGGCACTGCCCCCGTTGTCTTTAGCGACGATCGCCAGATCCTCTTGCCCATTCAACCGCTATTGGCGTCCGCCAGCGGCCGCTAGCGTTGCGCTGCAAGGGGTTTTTTGCGCTGTCTAGCGCAGCGCGCGGTCCACCGCTTCGATCATTGCGCGTTTGGCGAACAGGAAATCCCACAGGCTGCCGCCCATCTGTCGCCATAGCACCGCCGAGCGCACCGCTGCCAGCAACAGCGCGCGGATCTCGGCGACCACACCTGCCTGGCCCAGGTAGTGCGGGTTACCTTGCACCATGACCTTGGGCCGCAGGTGGCTGATGGTCTGCGCGTACAGCCCACCGAGCGAGCTCAACACATCGGGATGGTTGCTGTCGCCCAGTTGCTGCGCCTGGCGTGCCGCCGCGTCGATTCCGCTGGCGACGGTGGCCACGGTCGCGGTGTCGCGTACGAACCGGCGTTCCAGTTGCAAGACCGCCAGTGCCAGACGCGGCAGCACATCGTCCTGGCCCTGATTGCGGAAATAGTTGTGCAGCAGGCGCAGACCGGGCGCCACCGCTGCGGCAGAGCCGTACACGGCCTCCGGCGAGGCAGCGTCCACCCGGAACACGCTATCCATGGCGGTGCGCACCGTCGCGGCTTCCGAATGCCCGGTCTCGGCGATCCGCCGCACCTGTTGCAGGGCCTGGGCGACGCCGGCAAGCGCCAGCACACGGTGATCCATGGAAACACTCATCAAGCCACTACCTCGGAGGAAAAAGAAGATCCCGCCAACTGGCGTTCCAGCGGTGCGTCGGTGGCGGCGATGACGGCACCGCCCAGGCATTCCTTGCCGTCGTACAGCACCAGCGACTGCCCCGGCGTCACCGCCCGTTGCGGCCGTTCGAAGTGCACCTGCACGCTGCCATCGTCCTGCACGTCGACCGTGCAGGGCTCGTCGGGCTGGCGGTAGCGGGTCTGCGCAGTGCAGCTGAAGCGGCGTGCCGGCGGCGCACCGGTCACCCAGTGGGCTTGTTCGGACTGCAGCCAGCGCGATTGCAGCAATGGGCTGTCGCGGTCCTGGTCCACGTACAGCACATTGCTCGCCACATCCTTGCCAACCACGTACCACGGCGCGGCAGCACGCCCGCGCACGCCGCCGATGTTCAGCCCCTCGCGCTGACCCAGGGTGAAGTAGAACACCCCAGGATGCTCGGCGATGCGCTGCCCCTGCGGGTCGCGGATCTCGCCGGTGCGCGCGGGCAGGTAGCGGCCCAGAAATTCGCGGAAATCGCGCTCGCCGATGAAGCAGATGCCGGTGGAATCCTTCTTGGCGTGGGTCGGCAAGCCGGCGTCCCGGGCGATTCGACGCAGCGTGCTTTTTTCCAGATCGCCGATCGGGAAGAGCGTCGCCGCCAGCTGGCTCTGTCCCAGCTGATGCAAAAAATAGCTCTGGTCCTTGTCGCGGTCGGCGCCACGCAACAGGCGCCAGCGCCCGCCGCGATGCGCCACCTGCGCGTAATGGCCGGTGGCGATGCGCTCTGCGCCGAGCGCCTGCGCTGCGTCGAGAAAATGCTTGAACTTGACTTCGCGGTTGCACAACACGTCCGGGTTAGGCGTGCGCCCGGCCGCGTATTCGGCCAGGAAATGCTCGAACACGCCGCTCCAGTATTCGCCGGAGAAGTCGCGGAAATGAAACGGCATACCCAGCACGCCGCAGACCGCGACCGCGTCGCGGCGATCGTCTTCGGCGCGGCAATCGCCGCTGCCGTCGTCGGCCCAATTCTGCATGAACAGCCCGGCGATCGGCTCGCCCTGCTGCGCCAGCTTCCATGCGGCCACCGACGAATCCACGCCGCCAGACACGCCTACCACAATGTGCGGCGTACTCATGCGAGGTGCCGCACCAGCGACAGCGGATAGCGCTGCCCAGCCAGGTAATCGGCCACCACGTCCCACACCAGCGGGCTGCGCAGGCGCTCGGTCGAGGCGCTCAATTCTTCCGGTGTCATCCACAACGCGCGCACCACGCCGACGTCCAGGCCGCGGTCGGGGTGGTGCGTCAGGGCATCGGCAACGAAGGCAAAGCGCAAAAAGCACTGCCCGTTGGGCGCAACCCATTGGTAGGTACCGATAAATTGGGTCAGGCGCACATCCCAGCCGGTCTCCTCCAGGGTTTCGCGCACGGCCGCATCCAGCAGGCTTTCGTTCGGCTCCAGATGGCCGGCGGGCTGGTTCAACAGCAGGCGGCCGCCAATGGATTCTTCCACCTGCAGGAAGCGCCCGTTGCGCACCACAATCGTCGCAACTGTCACATCAGGATGCCAGCGTTGCTGCCTGACGCTCATCGGATCCGCTCCTGCGCGTCCCAACGCCTACCCGCAGCATCCGCGGCGTGACCGGCATTGCGGTGCCATCCCGGCGCGCCTGCAGCGTCGCTCGCTGCGGGCATGGGGGCATCTGCGGTAGACGACGGCGCCAGCAACAGCGCGGTCATGGAATCGATCATCAAGGGCCAGCCAGAAAGTTGGAGACAAATTGTGCGGGGCGCAGCGT
Organism: Xanthomonas sp. JL1; assembly: GCF_038405005.1. Taxonomy (NCBI): domain Bacteria; kingdom Pseudomonadati; phylum Pseudomonadota; class Gammaproteobacteria; order Lysobacterales; family Lysobacteraceae; genus Xanthomonas; species Xanthomonas sp. JL1. The sequence continues at coordinate 80,522 of NZ_JBBYGR010000046.1, forward strand.
AAATCGTCCAATGCACGCGAGCTTGAACCGTATAATGGCCGGATGCCTCGGAATACCTCGCACGAACACGACCACGGCCTGATGGTCGAAGCCAGCAAGCCGGAAGTGGCGCCGCCGCCGCGCTACCAAGTGCTGCTGCTGAACGATGACTACACCCCGATGGACTTCGTCGTGACGGTTCTGGAACAGTTTTTCAACCTGAATTTGGAGCAGGCCACCCAGATCATGTTGCACGTCCACACCCGTGGGCGTGGCGTGTGCGGGGTCTACAGTCGTGAGGTCGCCGAGTCGAAAGTGGCGCAGGTCAACGAGTTTTCGCGGATGAACCAGCACCCGTTGCTGTGCACGATGGAACAGGCCTGAGGCCTCGGCAGGATCATTCCAGCAGCGGAACTAATGTGCCTGCGATCACGTGCTAACGCTGTCTGAACATGCCTATCCGATAGGGTTGTGGAAAATCCCAACAAAAGCCGCATATTGTTGGCAACAGCCGTTCGGAGTGACCAATGTTCAGCAAAGACCTAGAGCAAACAATTGGCCAGTGCTACAAGCGAGCACGCGAGGCGCGTCATGAGTTCATGACCGTCGAGCACCTGCTGCTCTCGCTGCTGGACAACCCCTCCGCCCAGGCCGTGCTCAAGGCCTGCGGTGCTGATCAGGTGCGTCTGCACACCGATCTGGAACAGGCGATCGAAGCGTCTGTTTCGCGTTTGGCCGAAGACGACGGGCGCGACACGCAGCCCACGCTGGGCTTCCAGCGCGTGTTGCAGCGCGCCGTCTACCACGTGCAGTCTTCGGGCAAGAAGGAGGTCACCGGCGCCAATGTGCTGGTGGCGATCTTCGGTGAAAAGGACTCCCATGCGGTGTATTTCCTGAATCAGCAGGACATCACCCGATTGGATATCGTCAACTACATCTCGCACGGCATCGCCAAGCTGGGTGAGGACGGCGAGCAGCCGTCCGCGCCGGATGGCGAGTCCAAGGGCGAAGGCGGGGAGGGCGAAGTCAAGGGCGACGCGCTGGCCGAGTTCGCCACCAACCTCAACGAGCAGGCGCGTAACGGCAGGATCGACCCGCTGGTCGGGCGCGCCGATGAAATCGAGCGCACCATCCAGGTCCTGTGCCGCCGGCGCAAGAATAACCCGCTATACGTGGGTGAGGCGGGCGTAGGCAAGACTGCGATCGCCGAGGGCCTGGCCAGGCGCATTGTCGACAACGATGTGCCGGAAGTGCTGGCCGATGCAGTGATCTTCTCGCTGGATCTGGGCGCACTGGTGGCGGGCACCAAGTACCGCGGCGATTTCGAAAAGCGCCTCAAGAGCGTGTTGGCCGCGCTGAAGAAGGTGCCCAACGCGGTGCTGTTTATCGACGAGATCCACACCATCATTGGTGCCGGCTCGGCGTCTGGCGGCACCATGGACGCTTCCAACCTGATCAAGCCGGCCCTGTCGTCGGGCGAGCTGCGCTGCATCGGCTCCACCACGTTCCAGGAATATCGCGGCATTTTTGAGAAGGACCGGGCGCTGGCACGCCGCTTCCAGAAGATCGACATCGTCGAGCCGACCGTGGGCGAAACCTTCGAGATCCTGCAGGGCCTCAAGCCCAAATACGAAGCGCACCACGGCGTGACCTACGCCGACGATGCATTGCAGGCAGCAGTGGACCTGTCGGTGAAGCACATCGGCGACCGCTTGCTGCCGGACAAGGCGATCGATGTGATCGACGAGGCCGGTGCGCGCCAGCGGTTGCTGCCGGAAGGCATGCGCAAGGAATTGATCGACATCGAAGAGATCGAGACCATCGTGGCCAAGATGGCGCGGATTCCGGCCAAGCAGGTCAGCGCAACCGACAAGGACGTGCTGCAGCATCTGGAGCGTAACCTGAAGATGGTGATCTTCGGGCAGAACCTGGCGATCGAAACGCTGGCCGGGTCGATCAAGCTGGCCCGTTCCGGCTTGGCGAATCCGGAAAAGCCGATCGGCAATTTCCTGTTTGCCGGCCCCACCGGTGTCGGCAAGACCGAGGTCACCAAGCAGCTTGCGCTGCAGCTGGGCATCGAGCTGGTGCGCTTCGATATGTCCGAGTACATGGAAGCGCATTCGATCAGCCGCCTGATCGGTGCGCCTCCGGGCTATGTCGGTTTCGATCAGGGGGGCTTGCTGACCGAGAAGATCGTCAAGACGCCGCACTGCGTGCTGCTGCTGGACGAAGTGGAGAAGGCGCATCCGGACATCTTCAACATCCTGTTGCAGGTCATGGACCGCGGCATCCTCACCGATACCAACGGGCGCGAAGCCAACTTCAAGAACGTGATCCTGGTAATGACGACCAATGCCGGTGCCACCCAGGCGTCGCGTCGGTCGATCGGTTTCACCAAGCAGGATCATTCCACCGATGCGATGGAATCGATTCGTCGCGGCTTCACGCCTGAGTTCCGCAACCGCCTGGATGCGATCGTGCAGTTCCAGCCACTCGGGTTCGACCACATCCTGCGAGTGGTGGACAAGTTCATCATCGAGCTGGAAATGCTGTTGCAGGAAAAGCACGTGTCGTTGTCGGCCACGCCGACTGCGCGCGACTGGCTGGCCCAGCACGGCTTCGATCCGCTGATGGGCGCGCGCCCGATGTCGCGGGTGATCCAGGAAAAGATCAAGCGTCCGCTGGCCGACGAATTGCTGTTCGGCAAGTTGGTAGATGGTGGCCGGGTCAACATCGACGTCAGGGATGGTGAGTTGGTGGTCGAGGCGCATCCGGAACCGGAGCGCTTGTTGCCCGCGACGGTGGATTGATTGCCATAAGGGTGTTTTGGCAGATAAGGAAAAGCCGCTCGAAAGCGCGGCTTTTTACGTCCTGAGCGCGCGTAGCGATCACCCACCCTGACGATGGCAGGCTTGGCGCGGGTGCCTGATGGTCGACGCAGCAGTGATGCGTTTCCAGGCTGCGGGCGAGTCAACCCGGTGCGAAGCAGGGCGGTGGATGTCGGTCGCTGCTTTGCACTGTGCGCTCGCATCGCGGGCACGACAAAACGCGGCCAATGGCCGCCGCCTTGCGTCTCAGCACCAGAACCGCTTACTTCATGCGGTAGGTAATACGACCCTTGGTCAGGTCGTAGGGAGTCATCTCAACTTTGACCCGGTCGCCGGTCAGGATGCGGATGTAGTTCTTGCGCATACGTCCGGAGATGTGGGCGATGATCTCGTGCCCGTTCTCCAGCTTGACCCGGAACGTGGTGTTGGGAAGCGTCTCGCTGACGCTGCCTTCGAATTCAATGGAGTCGTCTTTCGACATGTAATCCTGTGCAATCACGGCTGGCCCGGCAGGGCCGTAAGGGACGGCATTTTACGCGCCATCTCCCCGCGGCGCAAATTTTATGTTAAGTGGGTCTCACACAGGTCGCTGGCGGCGTGTTCGCCGTAACGCTGAGACCAGCTGCCCGGCTGTTCCGCCAGGGCAACTTGGCGTTGCACGTCGTGCAAAAACTCTGCGCGCGGCAAGCGTTCGGCACCCATGCTCAGCAGGTGCGGGTTTTCCACCTGTGCATCGATCAGTGGCCATCCTCGGCCATGCAGATCGGCGGCCAAGGCGGCCAGTGCCACCTTGGAACCGCCGCTTTCCCCACTGAACATGCTTTCGCCAAAAAACATCCGGCCGACCGCGACGCCGTAGATCCCGCCGACCAGGCGCGCGCCGTCGAATACCTCGATCGAATGCGCGTGGCCTAGACGGTGCAAGGCGATATAGGCCTGCTGCATCTCCGCGGTGATCCAGGTGCCGTCCTGGCCGGGGCGCGGACTCGCAGCGCAGGCATCGATCACCTGTTCGAAGGCGGTGTCGGCGCGAACCGTCCAGGTGCTTGCGCGGAGCTGGCGCTTGAAGCGGGAAGACAGGCGCACGCCGTCGGTGCGAAAGACCATGCGCGGGTCGGGGCTCCACCACAGGATCGGTCGGCCATCCGAGTACCACGGGAAAATGCCATGCGCGTACGCGTTGAGCAGACGCTGTGGCGACAGATCTCCGCCGACGGCAAGTAGTCCGTCGGGATCGGTCAGGGCGGCCTCGGCAGGCGGGAATGGGGCCGAGGCGGACGTTGCCAGCACGATGGGACGGCGAAAGGGCGTCACGACGCTGGCCACCGGCCGGATCGCCGCAGCGTGCCGTGCGGGCATGGAAATAATGAAGCGGTAAAGGGCATGGGCAGGTGCCTGGTTCGGATCCGGCGATGGTACAGGTGCGCCTGCGGAGCACCCAGCCGGCTCAAGCCCATCGTTGCCGCTCCCTGCTGGCGTAATGCGCGTGCAAGGTCTGCTCGACCGGACGTTCGTCCACGCCCAATTCCTGGCGCGAGCGCCGGTTGTCAAGGCCGAAGCTGATCCCGAGATGGTTGCGAATGTACTTCGGACTCAGCCCGAAGAAGGGGCCGAGCAGCCGCAATGCCAAACCGGGAATCTGCAGGCGTGCCAACAAGTAAGGGCGGCGGTGGATCTTGCGCAGGAACCGCGGGATTTCCAGGAACCAGATCATCTGTGCCGAGGTGACGATGTAGCGGCCATGCGCGCTGGGCCGCCTGGCTGCGGCGATGTGCGCGTTGGCAACTCCGCGCACGTCCACCGTGGCGAAGCTCAGGTCCGGCACGCCATAGAAGAACACGCCGCGCATCAGTGCGTCGAGCAGGAACAGGCTGCCCGAATCCTAGCCTGCGGCCGGGGACGGACCGAGCACCCGGCCGGGATTGATGCAGACCAGGTCCAAGCGCTGCGGCGCACGGTACGTGACCCACGCTTCCTGCTCGGCGACCACCTTGGCGTCGTGGCAGGGAGTGTGATCGAGGCTGGTGGTGGTGTTGAAGAAGGCTTCCGGAAGCGTTTGCCCAGGCATGTCCAGCACGTCGCGTAGTCACCGAAGATCGCGCCGATGGTGGATGTGAGCACGACCCGCCCGACGCTGGGAGTCGCGTTCACTTGGCCAGTACGTTCCTGACGCCTTGCAGCGCGGGTTCCAGCAGTTGGGTGCGGCCGTTCTTGATCTTTTCCGACATCAGGAACGGCGAGGCGAGGTGATGCACCACCGAGCAGCCCTGCATCGCGTCGGCGAAAGAGCCGGGGACCAGAAGGTCTGCTTCGAACAACAGCAATTGGTCCGGGTGGTCCTGCCCTAAAGGCCGCAGCTTGGGCCAGGCGCGCAGGCTGCGCACGGTGGCGTGCACGGTGTCGCCAGCCTCCAGCAACTGCTTCACCAACCGGCAGGCGACATAGTCACTACCGCCAGTGACCAACACCATGTGCTTCATGGGCCGATTCCGGTGCAGGCGCAATACCCGGATCAATAATCAGCGCTACCATATTCAATGGTAGCGTCCGCAACTGCGGAATGACCCGGTACCAGTCACAGCGAATGCGCGGCCATGCGCAAGGGCTGCGGTGAGGGCTGATGAGCGGGTCGCGCGCGCGATGGCGCAGAAGGCTGGCACATGTCCGGCGCTGCCGGGATTGGTGCGGCGTCAGGGGGCTGTACCGTCCCGGGATGGGTGAAGAACCCGCCGCAGGGGCGATCACTCTTGGCGGAACGGCGAATGTCGCAGCAGGGTGGCGGCGTGCCGCTCGACCTCGGCCCGCTCCTGTGCGCACCAGTCGCCCAGCGGCTCGCGGAAGCCTGGATCGGCAATCCAGTGGCGACTACGCACCAGCGTCGGCAGGAAGCCGCGCGCGATCTTGTGCTGGCCTTGTGCGCCAGGCTCGAAGCGGGTCAGGCCTTCGCGCAGGCAATATTCGATGCCCTGGTAGTAACAGGTTTCGAAATGGAGGCCGGGCAGCGCTTCGCCGCCCCAGTAGCGGCCGTACAACGTGTCGTGGCCGCGCAGGCACAATGCACCGGCGATCTGTTTCCCGTCAAGCTCGGCCAGAAACATCACCAGCTTGCGTGGCAGATGCTGCGCGAGGTGGCGCAGGAACTCTGGCGTCAGCGCGGGCGAGTTGCCGTACGCATTGAACGTCTTGAGATAGAAGTCGTACATCGCGGCCAGATCCGCACCGCTGGCCTCATCACCGTGCACCACACGCAGTTGCACGCCGGCACGCTGCACCTTGGCGCGTTCCTGTCGGATGTTCTTGCGATGCTTGTGATCCATCGCCGCCAGGAACGTCTCGAAATCGCTCCAACCGCTGGCGTTGTGCCAGTGGTATTGCAGGTCGTTGCGCTCCAGCCAGTCGGCATCGAAGGCGGCATCTTCATTTTCAAGATAAAAGTTCACATGCGCCGACGACAAGCCGCTGCGCTCCACCAGCTCGCGCATCGCGTTCAGCAGGTGGCGGCGCCACTTGGGCGCACCGAGCAGACGCGGGCCGGTGACTGGCGAGTAGGGCACCCCGCACAGCCACTTGGGGAAATACTCCTGCCCGTAGCGCGCGTACGCATGCGCCCAGGCGTGGTCGAACACGAACTCGCCGTGCGAGTTGTTCTTGAGGTAACCGGGAGCCGCGGCCACCAGGGTGTCGCCCTCCCACACGGTCAGGTGCAGCGGATTCCAGCCCCAATCCGGGCGCAGGCAGCCCTCGCGTTCCAGGCCTTGCAGAAATGCGTAGCTGATGAATGGATGCGTGCCATCGTGCAGTGCATCCCAGGCGCCAGCCGAAAGTTCGTGCAGGTGGCGGCACCAGCGAGCGGACACCGTCATGTGGTGAGCCCGCCGGCGATGCTGGCCGCTTGGCGCGGCCGGCAATCAGGCACCATCTCAGGCGCTCTTGTCGAGGAAGCGCTCGGCATCCAGCGCGGCCATGCAGCCGAAGCCGGCCGAGGTGATGGCCTGGCGGTAATGCTGGTCGGCCACGTCGCCGGCGGCGAACACGCCAGCCACCGAGGTTTCGGTCGCTGCACCGTTCAGGCCGGAGCGGATCTCCAGGTAGCCGTTGTTCATCGCCAGCTGGCCATCGAACAACTGCGTGTTGGGGTGATGGCCGATCGCCACGAAGAAACCATGTGCATCGATGTCGCGGGTGCTGCCGTCGATGGTGGACTTGACCCGCACACCGGTGACGCCGGCATCGTTGCCCAGCACCTCGTCGATGGCGTGGTGCCAGACGGTTTCGATCTTGCCGGCGGCCACCTTGGCGAACAGCTTGTCCTGCATGATCTTCTCGGCGCGCAGCGTATCGCGGCGGTGCACCAGGTAGACCTTGCGGGCGATGTTGGACAGGTACAGCGCTTCTTCCACCGCGGTATTGCCGCCGCCGACCACCACCACGTCCTGGTCCTTGTAGAAGAAGCCGTCGCAGGTGGCGCAGGCGGAGACGCCGCGTCCCTTGAAGGCTTCTTCGGTGGGGATGCCGAGATACTTGGCAGTGGCGCCGGTCGCGATGATCAGTGCGTCGCAGGTGTACTCGGCGCCATCGCCGGTCAGTCGGAACGGGCGTTGCGACAGGTCGGCGGTGTGGATGTGATCGAAGATGACTTCGGTCTCGAAGCGCTCGGCATGCGCCTGCATGCGGGTCATCAGGTCCGGGCCCATCAGGCCGTGGGGGTCGCCCGGCCAGTTGTCTACCTCGGTGGTGGTCATCAGCTGGCCGCCTTGCTGCAGCCCGGTGATGACTACCGGCTTGAGATTGGCGCGGGCGGCGTAGACCGCAGCGGTCCAGCCGGCCGGGCCGGAGCCCAGGATCAGCAGGCGGGAATGCTTGGCGGGACTGGCAGAAGAGGCGCTCATGTATAATCGCGATCTAGGAATTGGTAGGGCAGGCGAAGCAATTCGCGCCCCTGTGGCGGCATAGAGTGGCGGTCCCCACCCGGTGAATCAAGGCGGGGCGATGGAACTGCTTGAACCGCAGATGGCATGCTCCGCTCAGCCCGCGTAATCGACGCCGCCTTGTGCGGCGTTTTTCGTTAAGCGTTGTGCAGCTGGGTCGTCGGTGCGCATGCAACTGCTGAAACCGTGGCCTCAGTCGTTTATTATCAAACACTAACAGCATTTTTCTAAGGTCTGGCTACAGGTGGCAAAGCAGGTTCCCGAACGCAGCAGCAAGCCCGCAGAAGGCAAACCGTCGGCGCGCAAGGCGGCGGTGGCGGACAATCCGCGGCGGCAGAAGCTCTGGCGCGATCTGGCGTTGATCGCGGTGGCGCCGTTGCTGCTGTATTTGCTTGCCAGCCTGTTGACCTATTCGGCGACCGATCCGGGTTGGTCGCGCACCGGCAATCTGGTTGCGCCGATCCATAACATGGGCGGCAGATACGGTGCCATGGCGGCCGACGTGCTGCTGCAGCTGTTCGGGTATGTGGCCTTCCTGCTGCCGGTGTTGCTGGGGGCGGTCGCCTGGATCGCCTTGATCGGCGAACGCGAGGAGCAGAGCCAGAGCGACCTGGGGCCGGCCCTGCGCCTGGTCGGCATGGTGGGCTTCCTGATTTCTTCGACCGGCTTCCTGCACCTGCGCCTGTTCCAGGGCGAAGTGGCCGAGGCCGGCGGCATCCTGGGCAAGTTGGTGGCCGGCTCGCTCAGCTCAGGCTTCGGTGCCTTGGGCGCGAACCTGTTCGTGCTGGTGCTGCTGCTGGTGTCGATCACCCTGGCCACCGGCTTGTCGTGGTTTGCCGTGATGGAGCGCATCGGCAAGTGGGTGCTGGCGCTGGGGCCGCTGATGCAGCGCAAGACCCACCAGGCCACCGAGTGGCAGCAGACCCGGGTGATGCGCGAAGAACGCGAGGCAGTGCGCAAGGTCGATGCGGTCAAGCAGGCCAAGCGCGAGCCGGTGAAGATCGAGCCACCGCCGGCGGTGGTGGTCGAAAAGAGCGAACGCGCCAAGCGCGACACCCAGATCCCGATGTTCCAGGGCGTCAGCACCGACGGCTCGGACCTGCCGCCGCTCGCGCTGCTGGACGATCCCAAGCCGCAAGCCAAGGGCTATTCCGAAGAAACCCTGGAAACGCTGTCGCGGCAGATCGAGTTCAAGCTCAAGGATTTCCGTATCGAGGCGCAGGTGGTCGGGGCCTATCCGGGCCCGGTGATCACCCGCTTCGAAATCGAACCGGCGCCGGGCATCAAGGTCAGCCAGATCAGTTCGCTGGACAAGGACATCGCGCGCGGGTTGTCGGTGAAGTCGGTGCGTGTGGTGGACGTGATCCCCGGCAAGTCGGTAATCGGCCTGGAAATTCCCAACGTCAGCCGCGAGATGATCTTCCTGAGCGAATTGCTGCGCTCCAAGGAATACGACAAGTCGGCCAGCCCGCTGACGCTGGCCCTTGGCAAGGACATCGCCGGCCGGCCGACCGTGGCCGACCTGGCGCGCATGCCGCATTTGCTGGTCGCCGGTACCACCGGCTCGGGCAAGTCGGTGGCGGTCAATGCGATGGTGCTGAGCCTGCTGTTCAAGGCGTCGCACAAGGAACTGCGGATGCTGATGATCGACCCGAAGATGCTCGAACTGAGCGTCTATCAGGGCATCCCGCATCTGCTCGCGCCGGTGGTCACCGACATGAAGGAGGCCGCCAACGGCCTGCGCTGGTGCGTGGCCGAAATGGAGCGCCGCTACAAGCTGATGAGCGCGGTGGGCGTGCGCAACCTGGCCGGCTTCAACAAGAAGATCAAGGATGCCATCGACGCCGGCCAGCCGATGATGGACCCGCTGTTCAAGCCGAACCCGGAGCTGGGCGAAGCGCCACGGCCGTTGGAGACGCTGCCGTTCATCGTCATCTTCATCGACGAATTCGCCGACATGATGATGATCGTCGGCAAGAAGGTCGAAGAGCTCATCGCCCGGTTGGCGCAGAAGGCGCGTGCGGCCGGCATCCATCTGATCCTGGCCACGCAGCGGCCGTCGGTGGACGTGATCACCGGCCTGATCAAGGCCAACATCCCGACCCGCGTGGCGTTCCAGGTCAGTTCAAAGATCGACTCGCGCACCATCCTCGACCAATCCGGCGCCGAAGCGCTGCTGGGCAACGGCGACATGCTGTATCTGCCGCCGGGCACCGCATTGCCGGACCGCGTGCATGGCGCCTTCGTCAGCGACGAAGAAGTGCATCGTGTGGTCGAGCATCTCAAGGCCAGCGGGCCGGTGTCTTATGTCGAAGGCGTGCTGGACGAAGTGCAGACCATGGGCGATGGCACCGTGGTTGGTGCGACCGGCTTGCCGGAAAGCAGTGGCGGTGGCGGCGACGAGTCGGATCCGTTGTACGACGAAGCCTTGCGCATCGTGACCGAGACCCGGCGTGCGTCGATCTCTGGCGTGCAGCGGCGTTTGAAGATCGGCTACAACCGCGCGGCGCGCCTGATCGAAGCGATGGAAGCGGCCGGCGTGGTCAGCCCGCCCGAGCACAATGGCGACCGTACCGTCCTGGCACCGCCGCCGCCGCCGAAGTAAGTGCCTGCGGTATCGGTGCACACGCTGCGTCGGGAGCGCTGCTGATTCACCAAATTCGCCGCGGGCAGCAATGCGGCATTGTTGGAAGCCCGTGCCTGTCATTGCCGGGCACAACGGCTACCCTGTGCGTGAGGGCCGCGCCGGCCGCCGTGATCGAGATCCATGTTGCATCGTCCCTTGTTGTTGCTCGTGCTGTTCCTGTGCGTACCGTTGCTCGCGCAGGCCCAAGCCCAGGAACGGCCCGCGCCCACCGCTGCGGCACGCACGCAGGCCGACACCAATGACAGCTTCGTGCGCTATCGCGCCGATTACGAAGTGCGCGCCGACGCTAGCAGCGTAGAGACCGACGAGTACGAGATCCTGCTCAAGACAAAGTCGGCGGTGGAGCAGTTCAGCCAGGTCCGGCTGAGTTACAGCGAGAAGATGGAAACGCTGGAAGTGCTGCAGGCGTATACCGTCACGGTCGAAGGGCTGCGCCAGGATGTGGCGGCCGACAAGATCTACACCCAGGAAAGCTATTCCAGCGCCTCGGCGGCGATGTATGCCGACCGCAAGGTCAAGGTCGTGGTGTTCCCGAATCTGGCGCCGGGCGCGCGCATCGTCTACCGGGTGCGGCGAGCGCAGAGCACGCCGTATTTCCCCGGCTATTTCAGCCTGTGGGAGACCTTCAGCGTGTTCGCGCAGTACGACGATGCGGTGGTCACGCTGGTGGCGCCGAAGTCGCTGCCGATGCATCTGTCGGTGCGTGGGTTGCAGGGGGGGACCAAGCCGGTCGTGCGTGGCGACCAGGCGCGCTGGGAGTGGCGCTACCAGCGCACCGCGCCGATGAAGAATCAGAACTGGAGTGCGGCCACCTGGGAGTTCAGCCCCACCTTGATGGCGAGTACCTTCGATAGCTGGTCGCAGATGGGCCTGGCGTATCACGTCAAGGGCGGGCGCGCCGCTGCGGTGACCCCGGCGATCCAGGCGCTGGCCGATGAGCTGACCCACGGCATCGACGCACCGCGTGCGCAGGCAGCCGCGCTCTACGCCTGGGTCGCGCGCAACATCCGCTATGTCGCGGTGTATCTGGGCAATGGCGGGCTGGAGCCCAACAGTGCCGACAGCATCCTGGCCAACCATTACGGTGATTGCAAAGACCACACCGTGATCCTGGAAGCTTTGCTTGCGGCCAAGGGCATCGCCAGCACGCCAGTGCTGATCGGCGCCGAGGGCGGCCCGACGCTGCCGGACATTCCGGTGCTGGGCCGCTTCAATCACGCCATTACCTACATTCCCGCGTTCGATCTGTATGTCGATTCGACCAACTCATATGCGCGCTTCGGCCAGTTGCCGGCCGGCGATCTCGGTGCGCCGGTGGTGCATACGCGCGACGGCAAGGTGACGCAGACCCCGCCTAACGACCGCAAGGTCAATCGCTATGTTGCCCGCACTGAATACCGCTTCACGCCGCAAGGCGGCCTGCAGGGCATGACCACGCTCGACAGCGGGCAGACCGGCGAAGTGGGCTTACGCGCGATGTTCGTGCAGCTCAATGCGCAGAATCGCAACCGCATCGAAGAGTCGATCCTCGCTCAGTCCGGTTTCGACGGCACCGGCGATCTGCTGATCCAGGGCGACCCGCTGGATCTGGATGCGCCATTCAACTACCGCTACGCCTTCCAGGCCAAGGATGCGGTGGATTTTTCCGTGGTCGGCGGCATGACCTTGCCGGACATGCCCGGTGCCGAATCGATCCGCGCGATCTACACCACCACCTCGGCCGAAGAGAATCTGACCCCGTTCTACTGCAACGACAGCGTGCGCGAAGAAACCTACGTGGTGAGCTTCCCCGACACGGTGCCGATCATCGCCATCCCGCGCAGCAGCACCTTCCGCAATGCCGCTGGCGAATATGTGGTCGATTGGACACGCGATGGGCAGACGGTGACCGCCGTGCATCGCTTGCAGCGCGCCGCCGTGCGTGGGCCGCAGGCGTTGTGCCAGCCGCAGGATTACCGCGCGTTCCGCGAGTTGTACCAGCAGGTGCGGCGCGGCTTTCGCGGGCAGATCGTGTATGGCGATTTGTCCAAGGTGCAGACCGCGCACTGAGCCGGATCGCCGCGCACGTGTCGCGATCTGGACATCTCGTGCAATAGCGCTCGCCCATTCATCCATGAAGCATCAGAATCTACGCATGTCCTTCTGGAAGACCGCGATGCATCGCCAGCTCCGTTATGCCGTTCTTGCCACTGCTCTGTTCGCCAGCACCGCCTTTGCCGCTGCGCGCCAGGAACTGGACACCTTTACGCGTGGCTTGAAGGGGCTGGATGGACAGTTCAGCCAGCGCGTGACCGACGCCAATGGCAAGGTCAAGGAAAATTCGAGCGGGCGGGTTGCGCTGGCAACACCGCGCCAGTTCCGTTGGGAATATGCCAAGCCCTACAGGCAGCTGATCGTGGCCGATGGCAAGAAGGTCTGGGTGTTCGACCCCGATCTGGAGCAGGTCACGGTGCGCGCACAAGGCAGCGAAGAACAGAACAGCCCGTTGGTCGCATTGATCAACCCGGCACTTCTGGACAAGAAGTACGACGTCAGCGAAGAAGCCGCGCCGCGCGATGGGCTGCAGTGGTTGTCGTTGACGCCCAAGGTCGACACCGACGCCAGCTTCCAGATGGCCTCGCTGGGGTTCGGCAAGGATGGCCTGGCCAAGATGGAAGTTGTGGATGCGGTCGGTCAGCGCACTACGATCAGCTTCAGCGGTTGGAAGCGCAACCCGGCCTTTGCGGCAGACACTTTCCGCTATACGCCAGCCCAGGGCGTGGATGTGGTGGGCGACGCGCATTAGCGCGTCTGCGGGATGCCCGGCATGAAGGCGTAGCGATCGGTCGGTCCTTCCATGGGCGCAGCAGTCGTTGTGATGTGACCGAAACTGCACCGTTAGGATGGCACCGGTAACGCTACGGGACTGGCTCGTAGGGAATCCATTGACCGACCGTCCGCATCGCTTCGGCGGATTGGTTGGTCTGGCGTTTGACGAAGAAATCGATTCCGCGTTCGCGTTGGCGTTTTCCCTTTTCGCGCAAGATCAAGATCGTCGGTTCCCAGATGCTTGGGTGGTTGATCAGTTCATCGAAGGCGCGATCGGCTTCCGCCGCTTGCGCTTCGCATCCGGCGACCCGCAATAGCTGGGCCTGCGCGCGCAATGCGTCCAGACGTGGCGCGGCTTCTGCCTGCAACACCCAGTCCACGATCAGCGAGGCGAATTTGTTGTCTTGCATATGGATGCGGACCCGGTCTATGAAGTCCTGCAACTGTCGCTCGGCCACCATGTAGAGCCGCTGGTCGTCGACCTTGCCTTGCAGTTTGGAGATTCCGTAGTGGGTCCATAACTGCCAGTTGCGTTTCACTTCGCGTTCGAACGATGCGAAGTTGAAGAATTCGAAGCCACGATCGGTGCGCACCGGATCGATTTCGTTATTGAACATCCACAAGGTAGAGAACGTGTTGCTGCCGGCCAAGTGCAATTCTCTGCTATAGCCGAGATCGAGCGAGGCCATGGACAGCCGCGCAACGGGGCTAGGCGGTGCATTGCCAGCGCTTGGCTGCGTCCACTGCTGGGCGACGAGACTGGCCGATGCGCGCCCTGCGATATCTACCCTGGATTGCGCAGTGGAATCCTTTAGCACCATTGTCATGTAGCCTTCGATCGGCGTCTGCGAACGGGACGTTTCCCGTCGTGCTTTGAGGCCGAGCGAAGCACCCAGGGTCGCGCGACGCGGTCGGCCGTCCATGTTTCCCACCCTCACGCCCGCGGCGACGCTGACGCTGGATTCGGTGGTCGAAGAGTTGCGCTCTGCATGGCCGATCAGGCCGACTGTGATGCTGGGGTGGTGTGCCAGCAACTCCGCCAGAAAATCGCGCTCGGTCAGCTGGGCGGTATCGCCGCCGGATTGCTCGGCAAGTTGCAGCAGATGTTCAAACATGGCCAGGAATTGCGCGCGTTGCTCCAATTCCTGGCCTTTGCCCCGACGTGGCACGCGGATCTGCACGCCATGTTCGATGCCCGATTCCTTTTTGATGCGCCACTCGGCTGCGCCTGTGATACCCACCGGTGCGTGTTCGGTGCCCGGCAGCAGCACGCCCGCGCTAATGCCCGTGCTGGCCTGGAATTGACGTGCCTTTTGCTGTCCTATCTGCAGCGACAGCCCGGTCCGTCCCATGTAAATCTCCACCGAGCGATCAGAACTGACTTGACCGCCTGCCGACAGTTTCAGTCCCAGGCCGCTGGGGATGATCGCAAGCGCGGCCGACAGCGGTGTGGTATTGAGCCCGATCACCCGTTGCTCGGTGATCCGCAGCTTATCGCGCCATTCCAATCGTTCCATCACGTTGCGCAGGCAGGCGAATAGCGCGCGTGGTGACCTGACGCGGGATGTGTCGCCCTCATGCAAAAAGCGGCTGGCGTTACCAACGGCCTGATGAAAGTGGTTGCGCGCTACCGAAGCCAGTTCCTTATCCAATGGCGCTGCGCCTGCCGGTGTGTCGTTCGGCTGTATGGCGTGGTCGAGCAGGCCGCGTTGGATCAGGCGCAGCGTTTCCGGCAGGCGCATGCGGCTGGTACGTAGCGCAACCCAGGCGGACGCGATCGCCGGATGGCACGCCGCCGGTTGCCGAGCATCGGTTGTGCTCAGGGAGGCAGTCACCGAGTCTTGCAGCTCCCGAGCGCGCTGTTCGATCTCGGCCAACACCTTGGCAGTGAAGATCAGTTCGGTCGCACTCTGCTCGTGCGGGAGCCATTGCACGCATTCCGCAAGCGCCTGCATCGCCAGCTCGTCCTGCGACGGCAACTGCCCGCACGTCATTTGAATGTGGCGACGCGCAACGAGCCAGTTGCTCAAGTGGCCGGCCGCCTCGCGAAAAGCGTCGTTGGCACGCCGCCCAGCAGTCGGCAGTGCTTCGGAGGCGCCGACCTTCATTCCCAGCTTGAGTGCGTTGAAAGGATTGAGGGCGCGCTTGCCCCGCGTTTGGCCGCCTGCTACCGCCCACTGCGCAAACATCTGCAGGCTTGCGTTGACGCGCGCATAAGGCGAACCAGCCCGCGTGGTTTCATAACCGTTGCGGATGGCATGGAATGCGCTGCGCTGGGCATCCGTTGCAGACTGCAGGCCCTGCAGCGGCGTTGCACCATGCACGGCATGGCGCGCTCCCATCTGCGCATCGGCCAACCAGGCGCGTTCGGCCTGTTCTGCGTCCGGCGTCAATGCAAGCCGGTGGCTGGCGCGCAGATGGACCTGCGCCGCTTCCAGCCACTCCCTGGCTGGGGATGTGGGTTCTTCGCGCAGCATGTGCAACAGAACCTGCATTCCGCGCGGAACGCTGACCAACAAGCCGACGCAGGTGGTCACGGCCTCCATCGGCGGGACTGCCTCGGCAGCGTTGGAGACCTGTGGTGGCGGAATCAGCTCGCGCAACTGCACCTCGCCCAGGCGTTGCAGCACGTTGGCCGCCGTCGTGGCATCGCTCTGGCTGGCGATCGATAACGCCTGAAGGGCAATGTTCAATGCGTCGACCGGCTGCAAGGCGTCGGTCCCGAATGCAGCGCTGCGTCTGTGCAGACCGTCGGCCCAGGTGCGCAGGACCTGTCGACTCATGGGACCGATCGTGTCCTCGCGGAAGCCGGGTAGGGCATCGAGCAGTGCCGCCATGGCTTCGGCGACGCTATCGTCAGGTGCGCGCCTAGCCTCATCGGCCGGCGACTGTGCCGCTGCA
Source organism: Xanthomonas sp. JL1 (assembly GCF_038405005.1). Taxonomy (NCBI): domain Bacteria; kingdom Pseudomonadati; phylum Pseudomonadota; class Gammaproteobacteria; order Lysobacterales; family Lysobacteraceae; genus Xanthomonas; species Xanthomonas sp. JL1. Next base: position 96,613 of record NZ_JBBYGR010000046.1, read on the forward strand.
GTTTCCACCGCGCGCTGCATGTCGCCGTCCGCGGCTTCCAGCGCGCTGACTGTGTGGTCCTGCTGCCACAACTCCTTTGTGTTGACCCGCGATGAATGCTGCGCTTGCTTCAGTGTTGCCTCGACCTGGACGAGGCGCTCCTGTAGGCGCCGCGCATTCCGCTGGCAGCGCTCGGCATGCACGCTTTGCAGGGACAGCATCTGTTCGTCGCGCGCCAGCTGAGTGCGCAGTGCCTGGATTTCTTGGCTCTGCTCTGCGGCAAGGTGAGACGCAAGCGTGCGAGATGCCGGCGCACTGGTAGAACTACTTGCTTGATCCGACTGCAACGCATCGCGCGCTTGTGCATACGCGCTCTGTAGCTGATCGATCTGCGCATTCGTACGCGCGAGTGCTTGCTCCGCTTCTGTTGCCTGCGCCGAGCCGCGGCCGAAGAAGACCGCCTTGGCCAGCGCATCGCCGCGCGCGCGCGCGTCACGCAATGCGTTTTCAAGGCGAGTGCAGGTGAGCTGCAGTGGTGAGGAATCGGCGCTCTGATGCGTATTGGCCGCGCTTTGCGATGCGTGCGTCACGACAGCGCGCAACTGCGGATCGACCGGTAGCGCATGCAACGCGGCGCGTGCAGAAAGAATATTGGCCTGAAGATCTTGCATCGCCGCCGACACCGCATCGGTTTGCACATTGCATCCATGCAGCTGTTGCAGCAGCGCGGCGCGTTCGCGCGTCAGCACGCTGATGCTGTCGCTGAGATTGGCCGCCCGCCGGGCTCTCAACGCCAGCTGCTCGCGTGCGGCCTGTAGCGTCTGTGCATGTGCGTACTTCAATTCGTCGCGACGACGCTGGGAAATCCGTGCGGCCAGGTCGTGATTGGATTGCTCCAGCCGGCGTATCAACGCCCCATTGAGATCCTGGCTGGCATTGGGCGGCGGCAGCGCTGCTTGTGGAGAACGTGCGGCACTGGCGTGGCTGTCCGATGGATCGGCTGGTCGGTTCCGCTCGCACTGCACAGAGGAATAGCGCAGCAGCGTCGCGTGTGGTTCGGGCGCGCCACTACTCATGCCCAGTAGCTCTGCGGCCTTCCCGCAGGGCCGCAGGAGCGTGTGTCTGCGTTTGGGTGCTGCTTTCAATCCGGGCTCGACGACACTTGCCTGCGACGCTTGCTCAAGCAGCGTCGCGGACCAGTCCAGCGGATCGTCCTGTGCCTGGATCAGTTCTGCTTCGAACGCACGTGGATCGGGTGTCGCCAGTTTGTTGTGCGTCTGCCGCTTTGCCGAAGGTCCGGATGGATGCGAGATTGTCTCGGCCATTCCTGGAAGGCAAGCGGCAATGGCGGAGGGGCGGAGCGGAATGCGGGGCATGGTGGAATCCGTGCGCTGAACGTGTCGCTGGTGCTTGCGCCGCTTGCGGCCAATGCCGGGTGCAGGCAAGCGACACATGCGGTCAATTGTTACTTAATAACAATATTGCGCAGCGCGTTCGAGGCATTGCAGCTGCGCGAAGTGGTCGCCTGGAAAGAGAATGTCAGCGCGTCTGCCAGCGGTGGGCGAACACTGCGTTGTGGAACGTGGCCCCGACGCAGGCGTTAGAATGCAGTGTGAGCAAACGCAAACGTCCCGACTCGGTTACGCCTGATCTGCTGCATGTCGATCGCAGCGCCATGGGGCCGTTGGCAGAGCGGATGCGGCCGCGCACGCTGGACGACATGGTGGGCCAGAAGCGCTTGTTGGCTCCCGATAGTGCTTTGCGCCGCGCGGTCGAATCCGGTCGCGTGCATTCGATGATCCTGTGGGGCCCGCCTGGCTGCGGCAAGACCACCCTGGCCTTGTTGCTGGCGCACTACGCCGACGCGGAATTCAATGCGATTTCGGCGGTGCTGTCGGGCTTACCGGAAGTGCGCCAGGTGCTGGCCGAGGCCGCCCAACGTTTTGCAGGCGGCCGTCGCACGGTGTTGTTTGTCGATGAAGTGCATCGCTTCAACAAGGCGCAGCAGGACGCGTTCTTGCCGCACATCGAGCGCGGCACGATTCTGTTCGTCGGCGCGACCACTGAAAACCCTTCCTTTGAGTTGAACTCCGCGTTGCTGTCGCGCTGCCGCGTGCATGTGCTGGAAGGCGTGTCGCCGCAGGACATCGTCGAAGCCCTGCAGCGGGCCTTGCACGATGCAGAGCGTGGTTTAGGCCAGCAAACGATCCAGGTCAGCGAGGCATCGCTGCTGGAAATCGCAAGCGCTGCCGATGGCGATGTGCGCCGGGCACTGACCCTGCTGGAAATTGCTGCGGAACTGGCGACGGGCGAGGGTGGCGAGATCACACCGCGAACCTTGTTGCAGGTGCTGGCCGACCGCACGCGTCGGTTCGACAAGAACGGCGAGCAGTTTTACGACCAGATTTCGGCACTGCATAAATCCGTACGCAGTTCCAACCCGGATGCAGCGCTGTATTGGTTGACGCGCATGCTCGATGGCGGCTGCGACCCGACGTATCTGGCGCGACGGCTGACCCGCATGGCGATCGAAGACATTGGCCTGGCCGATCCGCGTGCGCAGGGAATGGCGCTGGAGGCATGGGACATCTACGAGCGCCTCGGTAGCCCGGAAGGCGAGCTGGCCTTCGCACAGCTGGTGCTGTACCTGGCCAGCACCGCCAAATCCAATGCCGGCTACGCTGCCTTCAATCAGGCCAGGGCAGAAGTGCGTGCCACCGGTACGCAAGAAGTGCCGCTGCATCTACGCAACGCACCGACCAAGCTGATGAAGACGCTGGGGTACGGCCAGGACTATCAATACGACCATGATGCCGAAGGCGGCATCGCGCTGGATCAGACCGGCTTCCCGGATGCGATGGGCGAGCGCGTGTATTACAACCCGATGCCGCGCGGGATGGAGATCAAGCTGAAAGAAAAGCTGGACCGGTTGCGCGAAACCAGGGGGCAGGCGCGCGCGGAAAAGCGTGGATCCAAGAGCCAGACATGATGCCGCCAGTAAGCGCGGGCGAAGCTTGACTTCAGTCGAGCGTCAACCTGCCGACCCGCCCGAATTCTACTGGCGTCTTGACGTAGGGCAGTGCAACGTCTTCATCGGCGATGCGTGCAAATAAACGCTCGCAAGCTGATGCGTCTGCGCAAATCATGATCGTCAGTGGTTGGTCGGCCAATTCGAAAAAACCCGCTGAATGCAACAGCCCTGCGTGGCCAAAGCCTTCCTGGCCGCTCACGACGGTACCGCCGCTGGCACCACAGTCGCGTGCGGTTTCCAATACCCAGTCGCAGAGCGCTGCATGCCCATGGCGGGCACCTTGGCTGGTGAAAAACGTAAGTTGATAACCCTTCATTCGGCAATTCCCAATGATGACTTGCGCAACAGGCCAATGGTCAGCATGCCCAGCATCAGCAACGCGAGCGAGCCGCCGACGTGCAGGCCGAGCATGCCGGCCGACATCCCAAGCCTTCCTTCACGCAGCAGCGAAAACAACTCGGCAGTAAAGGTGGAGAACGTGGACAGCCCTCCCGCCAGGCCGGTGATCATAAACAGACGCCACAGCGGCGAAAGACCGGGTACGGTGCCGACATAGGCGATGGTCACGCCGACCACATAGGCGGCGATGAGATTTGCTGCGAGTGTTCCGATCGGCAGCGGAGGGAAGATGGCGTTGAGAGCCAGGCCTAGCCCGTATCGAGCCAGCGCTCCCAGACTGGCGCCCAGCGAAATGGCGGCGATGGTATAGATTGGTGTCACATGGCTTCTCCGGGGCTTGGTCTGTAGTGTGTCAGCGAATTTCGCAGCAGCACAACAGCACTGCGCGCACATCTCGTAGCTCGTCGCGATGCGCATCCAAAAAGCCGTGCAGGTGCGCCTGACTATCGATCAGTTCCAGGCATTGTCGGTGGCGCATGTGGGCCAGTTCCGGATGATGATGGAACATCTGTGCTTGTCCCGCGAGATAGTCCGAATCCACATGCAGCAAGACGGCCTGCGCGATGCCACTGCGCCTTGCAGCGTGTAGCAGATGGCGCGCCAAAGCCGGAGCGCCCAGCCGGTGCAAGAACCGGCTAGGCCTGGCGCGGGTGCCGGCGGCGAAGTACAGGCGCAGAACGCTGGGGTGCTCTGGCAGGCTCATGTCCGCTTCTCGCTGGCAGCGTTGTCTGGCGTGCGCCGGATGAGCCGCCGCCGTGCTTGCAGGTCGGCAAGACGCAGGGTGTCCTCCAGCCCCGCACTGTGTCGATCGTGCTTGCCGTGACCGATGCGTTGCGCGTGGTAGATCCCGGTATGGCCTGAAAACAGATAGGCAGTGATGCAACCGATTGCGGCAAGCGGCGCGATATCGGCACCGAACAGCTCGACCGCCATGAGCGTGGATGCAATCGGCGTATTGGATGCGCCTGCAAATAGAGCCACAAAACCGATCCCAGCCAACATCGGAAAGGGCAGATGCAGTAACGGTGCAAGCGCATTGCCCAGCGTGGCGCCGATGTAAAACAGTGGCGTCACCTCGCCGCCCTTGAAGCCGGTTCCCAGCGAGACGGCCGTGAAGCACAGCTTGCCCAGAAAATCCCAGGGCGCCATGGGTTCGTGGAAGGCGCGCACAATCTCAGGAATTCCCAAACCGATATAGCGTTGCGTGCCGAGTCCCCACACCGCCAGTGCGATGATGCAGCCGCCCAGGAGCAGGCGCAGCGGAGCGTAGCCGATGGCGCGTTTGCTCACATTGCCCAGGCGATGGGTCACGGTGGCAAACAGCATGCCGACCAGACCGAACAGCATGCCGGCTGCCATGACCGCCAGTACGCTGCCGATCCCGACCGGGACGATTTGACCGATCGGGTAATGGATGTGGTGAATACCCCAGGCCAGACAGACCTGGTCGGCCACGATGGCGGCCACCGCGCAGGGCAGCAGGGCGTCGTAGCGCAATCGTCCGATGGCCAGCACCTCCAACCCGAAGATGGCACCGGCCAACGGGGTGCCGAACACCGAAGCGAAGCCGGCGCTGATGCCGGCCATCAGCACCATGCGCCGGTCTTCGTTGCGCAGGCGCAGCAGGCGGGTGAGCTGGTCGGCGAGTGCGGCACCCATCTGCACCGCGGTGCCTTCGCGGCCGACTGATGCGCCGAACAGGTGGGAGACCACCGTGCCTCCCATCACCAGCGGCGCCATGCGCAGCGGCACCAGCTTCTTGGGGTCCTGGATTTCGTCGATGATCAGGTTATTGCCCGCATCCACCTGCTTCCCCAGCAGCAGATACACCAGCCCGACCGCAAAACCGGCCAGCGGCAACAGCCAAATCGCGCGCGGATGTGCCGGGCGCCAATTGGTGGCCCAATCCAGTGCCCACAAGAAAAATGCCGAAGCGGTGCCGGCCAGCGCCGCGACAATGCTGGCAATCACCAGCCACTTGGCGAGATGAGTGAAAAGGTCGAGGTGCTCGGGGCGACGAAATCGTGACATGGCAGCCTATCGTCTGTGGACATGAGGGCTGGCACGGCAGGGAGATGTGAGCACGAACACGCCTACAATCCCCGGACCGAGCCAGAGTTCTTGTAGGCGTCATCAGTAGCAATCGCTACGGTTTGATGGAACTGCGCGGAGGAACGCCATCTCCGAATCCCGAGAGTAATCTTGGTGCGCGGTCCTGTCCAGACCGCCAGGGAATCCACAGTCGCTTGGTCCGACGCCATTCATCCGCATGGAAAACGGCCGGCGAGCGATGGCTCTCCGGCCGCTGTAGCATCCTGATCTACCCGCCAGGGTGGCTCGGGCGTTGGTCCTTACAGCGCTTCGATGATGCCAGCCGCGCCCATGCCGGTGCCGATGCACATGGTGACCATGCCGTACTTCTGCTGCAGACGGCGCAGGCCATGCACCAGCGTGGCAGCACGGATCGCGCCGGTGGCGCCCAGCGGATGGCCGAGCGCAATGGCGCCGCCCAGCGGATTGACCTTGGACGGATCCAGCTCGCTATCGCGGATCACCGCCAGTGCCTGCGCGGCGAAGGCTTCGTTGAGCTCGATCCAGTCGATCTGGCCCTTGGTCATGCCGGCCTGCTTGAGCGCCTTGGGAATCGCAGCGATCGGGCCGATGCCCATCACTTCCGGGCGTACACCGGCGACCGAGAAGCTGACGAAACGCGCCAGCGGGGTCAGGCCGTAATCCTTGATCGCCTGTTCCGACGCCAGCAGCACCGCGCCGGCGCCATCGCTCATCTGCGAGGAGTTACCGGCGGTGACGCTGCCGCCGAACTGGCCGTTGCGGAACACCGGGCGCAGCTTGGCCAGGCCTTCAAGCGAGCTATCCGGACGCGGGCCTTCGTCGGTATCGACCAGGTGCTTGCGCAGCGCGATGACGTTGCCTGCCAGATCGGGCTGATGCGAGTGAATTTCGTACGGGGTGATTTCGTCGCGGAACTCGCCGGCGGCAATCGCGGCGATGGCCTTCTGATGCGAGGCCAGTGCGAAGGCATCCTGATCTTCGCGCGACACCTTCCATTCTTCTGCGACCTTCTCGGCGGTGATGCCCATGCCATAGGCAATGGCCACATGGTCGTCGGCGAACACGCTCGGCGACATCGCCACCTTGTTGCCCATCATCGGCACCATCGACATCGACTCGGTGCCGCCGGCCAGCATCAGATCGGCATTGCCCAGACGGATCTGGTCGGCCGCCATGGCGATGGCCTGGATGCCGGACGAACAGAACCGGTTGATGGTCTGACCGGCCACCGAATTCGGCAGGCCTGCCAGCAGCACGCCGATACGCGCCACGTTCATGCCTTGCTCGCCCTCGGGCATGGCGCAGCCGATGATGGCGTCGTCGATGCGCGAGGTGTCGATGCCCGGCGCCTGCGCCACCACCGCGCGCAGCACGTGCGCCAGCATGTCGTCGGGACGGGTGTTGCGGAACACGCCTTTCGGCGCCTTGCCCACCGGCGTACGCGTGGCGGCAACGATATAGGCGTCTTGAATCTGCTTGCTCATTTGGCTATCTCCGATGGCCGGGATTCGGGATTCGGGATTTGGGATTCGTCAAAGCGAATCCCGATGTCCGAATGGTCCAACCCGGCGGATAAATTTGGTGGAAGCGAAGCTCGTGCAGGGCTGGGGAATCGCCGTTGCGAATCCCCAATCCCGCATCTCAGTTCCTCAACGGCTTCCCCGTCTTGAGCATGTGCCCAATCCGCGCCTGGGTTTTTTCCTGCTGGGCCAGTTCGACAAAGTGCTTGCGCTCCAGCTTGAGCAGCCATTCTTCGTCCACCAGCGCGCCGCGATCCACTTCGCCGCCGCAGACCACCGTGGCGATGCGGGTGGCGATCTCGTAGTCGTATTCGCTGATGAAGCGGCCTTCCAGCATGTTGACCAGCAGCATCTTGAAGGTGGCGATGCCGACGTCGCCGGCGACCTGGATGCGGCGTGCCGGCAGCGGGGCGCGGTAGCCGCCCTCGGCCAATGCGCGTGCCTCGGCCTTGGCGATGTGCAGCGCCTCAAAGCTGTTGAACACGACCTTGTCGGTGGCACGCAGCAGGCCAAGTTCCTGGGCGTTGACCGCCGAGTTGGAGACCTTGGCCATTGCCACGGTTTCGAAGGTCTTCTTCAACTCGGCGAACACATCGCCGCCCGGACCTGCGGCAATCGACGCACGCACCGCGATCTCCTTCAAGCCGCCGCCAGCCGGCAGCAAGCCGACGCCGGCTTCGACCAGGCCGATGTAGCTTTCCAGCGAGGCGACGGTCTTGGCGCTGTGCATCTGGAATTCGCAACCGCCGCCCAGTGCCAGACCGCGCACGGCCGAAATCACCGGCACCTGTGCGTACTTGATGCGCTGGCTGGTGGCCTGGAAGTTGGCGACCAGCGCTTCGAACGCATCGACCTTGCCGGCCTGCAGCAGGCCAAGCGCGCCGGTCAGATCGGCACCGGCGGAGAAGGGCTCTTTCTGCTGCCAGATCACCAGACCAGCGAAGTCCTTCTCGGCGCGACCAACGACGTCCTGCAAGCCGTTGAGCACGTGGTCGGAGACGGTGTTCATCTTGGTCTTGAAGCTGACCACCGCGATGTCGTCGCCGTCATGCCACATGCGCACGCCGTCGTTTTCGAACACGGTTTCGCCGGGCGAGAACTGCTCGCCCAGCAACGGATCGGGGAAGCGCTGACGCGTGTACACCGGCAATGCCGAACGCGGCAGCTTGGCATCGCGCGCCGGGCTGTACGAGCCTTCGGCGCCATGCACGCCGTCGCGACCATCGAACACCCAGTTCGGCAGCGGCGCGCTGCTCATGCTCTTGCCATTGGAAATGTCTTCGGCAATCCACTGCGCCACCTGCTTCCAGCCGGCGGCCTGCCAGGTTTCGAACGGGCCCAGCGACCAGCCGTAGCCCCAGCGGGTCGCCAGATCCACATCGCGCGCGGTTTCGGCGATATCGGCCAGATGGACGGCGCTGTAGTGGAACAGGTCGCGGAACGTGGCCCACAGGAACTGCGCCTGCGGGTGCTCGCTCTCGCGCAGCGTGGCGAACTTTTCGGCCGGGTTCTTGATCTTGAGGATATCCACCACTTCCGGCGCAGCGACGCGATCTGCCGGGCGGTAGTCCTGCTTCTCCAGATCGACCACCACGATATCCTTGCCGACCTTGCGGAAGATGCCGGCGCCGACCTTCTGGCCCAGCGCACCTTTGGCGATCAGCGCATCCAGCCACTTGGGCGAGGTGAAATACTGGTGCCACGGGTCGTCCGGCAGGGTGTCGCCCATGGTCTTGATCACGTGCGCCATGGTGTCCAGGCCGACCACGTCCGAGGTGCGGTAGGTTGCCGACTTCGGGCGACCGACCAGCGGGCCGGTCAGCGCATCGACCTCATCGAAGCCCAGGCCGAATTGCTGCGTGTGGTGGATGGTGGACAGGATCGAGAACACGCCGATGCGGTTGCCGATGAAATTCGGCGTGTCCTTGGCATACACAACACCCTTGCCGAGCGTGGTGACCAGGAACGCTTCCAGGCCTTCGAGCACGGCTTTGTCGGTGCCCTTGGCCGGGATCAACTCGGCCAGGTGCATGTAGCGCGGCGGATTGAAGAAATGCACGCCGCAGAAGCGATGGCGCAGCTGCTCCGGCAGCACGTCGGCGAGCTTGTTGATGCCCAGGCCCGAGGTATTGGACGCCAGCACGGCATGCGCGGAGACGAACGGGGCGATCTTCTTGTACAGGTCCTGCTTCCAATCCATGCGCTCGGCGATCGCTTCGATGATCAGATCGCAATGGCGCAGTTGTTCCAGGCCGCTCTCGTAGTTGGCCGGCGTGATCGCCTCGGCCAGCGCCTTGCTGGCGAGCGGTGCAGGGCTCAGCTTGCCGAGATTGGCAATCGCCTTGAGCACGATGCCGTCGGCCGGGCCTTCCTTGGCGGGCAGGTCGAACAGCACGGTGTCGACACCGGCATTGGTGAGGTGGGCGGCGATCTGCGCGCCCATGACGCCGGCACCGAGCACGGCGGCGCGACGAACTAGCAACGGATTGGACATAGCGATAAGCCTCTTGAGGAACGTTTACGGTGTGGAGTGAGCACGGAAACCGGGTTCCGCGAAACGAATGAGTTCGCGCGCGGCACGCGCGCGGTGATCGGCCTCGCTGACGCCCGCAGGCCGCTTGATGAGGCCGAAATCGGCCATGGCATAGGTCAGCGCACCGGCGAGGAAGTCCAGTCGCCAGTACAGCTCTTCCTTGCTCAGGCCCGGCACGCAGCCGGTGATGGCCTTGCCGAATTCGCGCAGGACATGGCCGTAGTGATCGGACAGGAACTTGCGCAAGTTGTCGTTTTTTTCCGCGTAGGCGCGTGCGATCACGCGAACGAAGGCGCCGCCGTTCTGGCGGTCCTGCGCCATTGCCAGCGCCGGCTCGACAAACGCCGCCAGTACCGCGGTGAGCTCGCCGGGTTGCGACTTCTTTGCCGCTTCCAGCTGCTGCAACCGCGCCGTGGTCATCTCGTCCATGCGCCGGCGGAACACCTCGTTGACCAGGTTTTCCTTGGAGCCGAAGTGGTAATTGACCGCAGCGATATTGACGTCGGCCTGAGTGGTCAGCTGGCGCAGCGACGTGCCGGCGAACCCGTGCTGGGCGAACAGCTCCTCGGCCGCACCGAGAATGCGGTCCTTCGTGGAGAAGTGGGCGGACTTGGGCATGCGCGGTACTAAAGCTCAATCAAACGATTGTTTGAGTCTACGGACTGTGTTGCCGGCAGGTCATGTCGCAATGCAGCACGATTCAGGGGGCGGTGTGCAAACGGATCTGCGACGGGATAGAATTGACCATCGCAAAGAAGCCTAAGCCCGCGTTTTGACGCGGTTTTTTTTTCATGATAACCTCGGGCCTTCAGTGGCCCGCCCAACGGAGAACTTCCCATGGCGCTGGAGCGCACCCTGTCCATCATCAAGCCCGACGCCGTTGCCAAGAACGTCATCGGTGAAATCTACAGTCGCTTCGAGAAGGCTGGCCTGAAGGTTGTGGCCGCCAAGTACAAGCAGCTGTCGCGCCGCGAAGCCGAAGGCTTCTACGCCGTGCACCGCGAGCGTCCGTTCTTCAATGCGCTGGTGGAATTCATGATCTCCGGCCCGGTGATGATCCAGGCGCTGGAAGGCGAGAACGCCGTTGCCGCACACCGCGACCTGCTGGGCGCGACCAATCCCAAGGACGCTGCGCCGGGCACCATCCGCGCCGACTTCGCTGATTCGATCGATGCCAATGCCGCCCACGGCTCGGATTCGGTCGAGAACGCCGCTAACGAAGTCGCGTATTTCTTTGCCGCAACCGAAGTGGTCTCGCGCTGAGGCCGAGAGAGTCGAATCGTGAATGAGGTCGTGATCCCCTCCGTGTTGCAGGACGTTCCCGTCCGGACGTCGGAACCGCGCAAGCAGAATCTGCTCGACCTCGATCGTGAGGGTCTGGAGCGCTTCTTCGCCGACACGCTCGGCGAGGCGCGTTACCGTGCCCATCAGGTGATGAAGTGGATTCACCATCGCTACGTCACCGATTTCGACCATATGACGGACCTCGGCAAGGCGCTGCGTGCGAAGTTGCACCAGCATGCCGAGGTCCTCGTCCCGAATGTCGTGTTCGATAAGCCTTCGACCGACGGCACCCACAAATGGCTGCTGGCCATGGGGACCGACGGCAAGAACGCCATCGAAACCGTGTATATCCCCGACAAGGGCCGCGGCACGCTGTGCGTGTCCTCCCAGGTCGGCTGCGGTTTGAACTGTAGCTTTTGTTCAACTGCCACCCAGGGCTTCAACCGCAACCTCACCACTGCCGAAATCATCGGCCAGGTGTGGGTGGCGGCGCGCCATCTGGGCAATGTGCCGCACCAGCAGCGCCGTCTCACCAACGTGGTGATGATGGGCATGGGCGAGCCGCTGATGAATTTCGATAACGTCGTGCGCGCGATGAGCGTGATGCGCGACGACCTTGGCTACGGGCTGGCCAGCAAGCGGGTGACGCTGTCGACCTCCGGCCTGGTGCCCATGATCGACCGGCTCTCCACTGAAAGCGACGTCTCGCTGGCGGTGTCGCTGCACGCGGCCAATGACGCGCTGCGCGAAACCCTGGTCCCGCTGAACAAGAAATACCCGATCGCCGAGTTGATGGAGTCGTGCGCGCGATATCTGCGCGGCAGCAAGAAGCGCGACTCGGTGACGTTCGAATACACCTTGATGAAGGGCATCAACGACCAGCCGGAGCATGCGCGCCAGCTGGCAAGACTGATGCGTCAGTTCGACAATGCGGTGCAGTCCAAGGACGCCGGCAAGGTCAACTTGATTCCATTTAATCCGTTCCCGGGTACGCGTTACGAGCGCTCGGGCGAGACGGAGATTCGCGCGTTCCAGAAAATCCTGCTCGATGCGCAGGTGCTGACGATAGTTCGCCGTACCCGTGGCGACGACATCGACGCCGCATGCGGGCAGCTCAAGGGGCAGGTCATGGACCGTACCCGTCGTCAGGCGGAGTTCCGCCGCACATTGGAAGGGCAGGCCGATCGAGATGCGGCAGCGTGAACTCGCGTTAATGGCGGCCGTGGCGATCGCGCTGTGCGCGGTTGGCTGCGGTGGGCGTAATGCCAAGGCAGGGTCGGTCAAGATCGTGGAAGAGGTCTCGCCGGTGTATTCGTTCCGCGACAGCGCTGAGACCAGGAGCCGTCTGGCGGTGCAGGAGAAACTCGGCCTCGCCCGTAATCGCCTGCAGACCGGCGATTACGCCAGTGCCGAAGAACAGGTGCGTGCCGCTCTGAAAAAAGACGCGCAATCGGTGGATGCCATCGGCTTGCTGGCGCTGATTCAGGGCGCCAAGGGCGATACGGCCGCTGCTGGTGCCTCGTACCGGCGCGCTGCGGAACTCGCGCCGCAGCGCGGCGACGTGCTGAATAACTACGGCGCCTGGTTGTGTGCGAATGGGTCGCCCGCCGAAGCATTGACCTGGTTTGATCGTGCATTGGCCGACCGCACGTACGCGTCTCCTGCGTATGCATTGGGAAATGCGGGCGGTTGCGCGATCAAGGCGGGGCAACTGGAGCGAGCTGCGGGCGATCTGCACAAAGCGCTCGATCTGGATCCGGATAATCCATATGCGCTCGAATCAATGGCGCGCCTGGAAGCGGGGCGTCGCAATTATTTCGAAGCCCGCGCTTTTATCGAACGACGTCTTTCAGCTGCACCGGCAACGGCTTCCGTGTTACAACTCGCCATTCAGATTGAGCAAGGGCTAGGCGACAAGGTAGCTGCCGGCCGTTACAAACAGCGGTTGGTCAAGGAATTCCCTGACGCAGCGACCGCTACTCCCGGGGCCAATGCATTGTGATCAGTGATTCCAACCCGAACCTTTTCGAGCAGGAAAAGGGCTGCGGACAGCATTTGCGCGAAGCGCGCGAGGCAGCAGGTCTGAGCGTGGACGAGGTGGCCGGCAAGCTGCGCATGCCAGTGCATGTGGTGCGTTCGTTGGAGCAGGAGGACTGGCAGTGTCTGGGCGCGCCCGTGTTCGTGCGCGGGCAGCTGCGCAGCTATGCGCGCTTTCTGCAGGTCGACCTGGAGCCGCTTCTGCAGCAGGCGACCATTGCGCCGATCGAACCGGTCAAGCTGGTCAGTCACACGCATACGCCACGTGCGCGCCGCATTCTTGAAAGTACCGCGCGTAAAGCCATGTACGTGGTCATTACCGGCGTGTTCGCGGTACCGGTCTGGTATGCGACGCGCTCCCATCTGGATGGCAAGGCGCCAAGCACGGTGTCGTTGGACAGCATGCCGGAGGCTGCGAAGTCCCCTGCGCCGGGCACTGCTGCAACGCAGCCTGCTCCCACGCCGCGCGAGCAACCAGCGCCGTATATCGCATCGATGACCCCGGTGCCGCGTGCCACCGCCGACGCCCAGGTGCCTGCCGCGGCCGCTGCCCCTGGCGGCAGTTTGTCGCTGAATTTCAGCGGCGACAGTTGGGTGCAGATCCTGGCACCGAATGGCAGCGCGGTCGAAAAAGCACTGATACGTGCCGGCGAGCGTCGCACGTATTCGCCGGGCCAGGTGGGGCGCATCGTGCTCGGCAATGCGTCGGCGGTAGAGGTTCAGCAAGGCGGCAGTATCGTCGATGTGAGACCGTTCCAGCGCGCTAACGTGGCACGTTTTGCGGTATCCTCCGACGGCTCCGTGGTACCTGCTTCCGAGTGAAGCGGACTGCGGTTTTTCATTTATCCCTATTGATGTTCCGCGCCTTCGGGATGACGGAGCGAGAGTACGCATGGCGATCGACGATCTGCTGGACGAACACGAACAAGGCGAACGCGTTCGTTCCTGGTTGAGAAACAATGGCGCGGGTCTGGTGGGCGGCGTCCTGGTTGGGCTGGTCCTGATCCTGGGGTGGCAGTGGTGGCAGAAGTACACCAACACCGAGTTGGTCGAGGCCAACACGCGCTACGAGGCGGTGGTGAAGTCGATCCAGGCCAAAAACCTGGACAAGGCCGCCAAGGACATCATGGCGCTGGACGACGGCAAGGGTGGCATTTACGCTGAACTGGCCGCGCTGCGTCTGGCCAAGGCCCAGGTCGATGTCGGCAAGAACGCCGAAGCAATCAAGACATTGCGCGACGTGCCCGCCGAAGGCGAGCTCAAGCAGATTGTGCAACAGCGCCTGGCGCGCGTGCTGACCGAAAGCGGCAAGCCAGACGAAGCGATCAAGCTGCTGGCCGATGCGCAGGATCACGCCAGCCTGGAGATCCGCGCCGATGCGCTGGTGGTGCAGGGCAAGCCTGATGAAGCGCGCGCGTTGTATGCCAAGGCCCTGACCACGGTGGATGTGGCGTCGCCGCAACGTCGGTTGCTGGAAACCAAGCTGATGGATGTGGGTGGCAAAGTGCCCGATCCGGCGGAGCAGATTTGATGAAGCAGGTTGATATGTATAAGCGCGCTGCGTTGATTGCCGTGATGGGTCTGTCGCTGGCTGGCTGCAGCACCGTCAAGGGCTGGTTTGCCGGTAAGGACGCTGCTGCCAAGAAGGCGCAGGAACCTGCCGAACTGGTGAAGTTCGAACCGTCGGTCAAGGTCGACAAGATCTGGTCCACCGGCGTTGGAAAGGGCGAGGGGCATATCGGCGTACGTCAGCGCCCGGCCGTGGCCGATGGCAAGGTGTATGCAGCGGCCATCACTGGCGGCGTGCAGGCGCTGGACCTGCAGACCGGCAAGCACGTATGGGAATACAAGCCCAAGAAAGAAGAGCGTAACGACCGCAAATTCAAGCAGCGCCTGTCTGGTGGTCCCGGCGTTGGCGAAGGCTTGGTGGTGATCGGCAGCCTATCCGGCGATGTGATTGCCTTGAATCAGGCCGATGGTACTGAAAAGTGGCGTGCCAAGGTGCCGAACGAAGTGATCGCCGCGCCGGCCATCGCGCAGAATTTGGTGCTGGTGCGCAGCAACGATGGTCGTGTGACCGCGTTCGATGCGGCCACCGGCGAGCGTCGCTGGTTCCACGCCGAAGAAGGTCCGACCTTGTCGGTGCGCGGTAACGCGCCGATCGTGACCGGCCCGGGCGTGGTCTTCGTGGGCAACGACAGCGGCACCTTGAGCGCGCTGGCGCTGCAGGATGGTCGCCCGTTGTGGGAGCAGGCCATCGGCGTGCCGGAAGGCCGTACTGAACTGGAACGCATGTCCGATGTCGACGGCGCACCGGTGCTGGATGGCACCACGCTGTATGCGACCAGCTTCAAGAACGAAACCCTCGCGCTGGAAGGCCCGAGCGGCCGTCCGCTGTGGACGCGCGATCACGGCGGCACCGGTGGCGTTGGTGTGTCGTCGGCCGTCGTGGTCGTGTCGGACAACGCCGGTTCGGTGTGGGGCCTCGACAAGAGCAGTGGTGCGGCGATGTGGTCGCAGGCTGCGTTGGCGCGTCGCTCACTGACCGGGGTGGCTATTCAGGGCGATTACGCCGTGGTTGGCGATTACAAGGGTTACCTGCACTGGCTGAAACTCAGCGACGGTGCGCTGGCCGCGCGCGCGCGCGCTGGACGCGACACGTTGCTGGCGCAGCCGCAGGTCGTTGATGGCATTTTGCTGGTACAAAACACCGACGGCGATCTCACCGCCTTCCGGTTGGCACAATAAGGATTTTGCGATGCTGCCCCTGGTCGCCCTGGTTGGACGGCCCAATGTCGGCAAGTCGACCATCTTCAATGCGCTGACGCGCACCCGCGACGCGCTGGTCCACGACCAGCCCGGCGTCACCCGCGACCGTAATTACGGGGTCTGCCGTCTCGACGAGCAGCAACCCTTCATCGTCGTCGATACCGGCGGGATTGCCGGCGACGAGGACGGCCTTGCAGGCGCCACTGCGCGCCAGGCACGTGCCGCTGCCGGCGAAGCCGATCTGGTGCTGTTCGTGGTCGATGGTCGCGAAGGCGAATCGTCGCTGGATGACGAGATCCTGGCCTGGTTGCGCAAACTGGCACGGCCGACTGTGCTGGTGATCAACAAGATCGACGGCACCGACGAAGAAACCGTGCGCTCGGAATTTGCGCGCTACGGCTTTTCCGACGTGGTGGCATTGTCTGCCGCCCATCGGCAAGGTATCGATGAGTTGCTGGAAGAAGTCGGTGCCCGGCTGCCCGAGGAAGGGTCCGGCGAGCTGCTGGACAACGACCCCGCGCGCGTGCGCATCGCCTTTGTCGGCCGCCCGAATGTAGGCAAGTCGACCTTGGTTAATCGCCTGCTGGGCGAGGAACGCATGATCGCTTCGGAAGTCCCGGGTACCACGCGTGATTCGATCGCGGTGGATCTGGAGCGCGATGGCCGCCAATACCGTCTGATCGATACCGCCGGCCTGCGCCGTCGCGGCAAGGTGGAGGAGGCAGTCGAGAAATTCAGTGCGTTCAAGACACTGCAGGCGATCGAGCGATGCCAGGTCGCGGTCTTGATGCTGGACGCCACCGAAGGCGTGACCGATCAGGATGCGACGATTCTCGGCGCGATTCTGGATGCCGGGCGCGCGTTGGTCGTGGCGATCAACAAGTGGGACGGGCAAAGCGATTACCAGCGGGCGCAGGCTGAAGATCTGCTCTCGCGCAAGCTGGGTTTCGTCAGCTGGGCCGAGGCGGTGCGGATTTCTGCATTGCATGGGTCGGGCATGCGCGAGCTGTTCCAGGCGATTCATCGTGCGCACGCATCGGCGACGCATGAGTTCAGCACCAGCGAAGTGAACCAGGCGTTGGAAATCGCCTATGAGACCAATCCTCCGCCGAGCATTCGCGGCCATGTCTCCAAGCTGCGCTATGTGCATCCGGGTGGGGCGAATCCACCAACCTTCATCGTGCATGGCACACGGTTGAAGGTGTTGCCTGAGTCTTATAAGCGTTATCTGGAAAACTTCTTCCGCAAGCGTTTCAAGCTGGTCGGCACGCCGGTGTGTTTCATCTTCCGCGAAGGCGCTAATCCGTATGAGGGCAAGAAGAATCCGCTCTCCGATCGACAGGTGGCCCGCAAGCGGCGCCTGATGCGGCACGTCAAAGGCAAGTAATTGCGCTCGGGCCGCCTGAAACGCGAGGGTCAGGCGGTTTGGGGAGCGCGCAGGTCTGTGGACTTTGAGTTGAAGGCGGCGGCCCGTCCAAGTAGGGCCAGGAAGGCCCTTGACAACGTTTCATGTGCTTTCGATCAACAACCGACGCAAGCTCCGCGACGTGCACGTTGTGCTTGAGCATGGGTAACCGAGACTCTTAGATGAAATCCCACATCCACGTGCGATTTAGCGTCCGCCAACGGCGCTGAGCTGCTTCAGCAGCTGAGTAATGTCGCGATCTTTCGCAGTAGTGGTGCGCTGGTATCCTGCGCAACATGACCGACTATCCTTCCCGCATTTCTTACGCGCAGGCGCTGCAGATTCTGCGCACTGTTGCGACCAGCAACCGTTCGCCCGATGAAAACATCGCCACCTCGCGTGCCGATGGACGCATCTCGGCCGGTGATCTGATTGCACCGCTGGCGCTGCCGCCATTCGCCAACAGCGCGATGGACGGCTTTGCGCTACGGCATGCCGACGTTGCTGCCGGCGATGCGGCGTTGCAGCTGGTCGGCGAACAGTTTGCTGGCGAGCGTTGGGCCGGGACCCTAAGCGCAGGGCAATGCCTGCGCATTACGACAGGCGCGCCGCTGCCCGATGGCGCCGATACCGTGATTCCCAAGGAGGACGCCGACGAGCGCGATGGCAGCGTGCGGTTTCGCACCACGCCTAGGCCCGGCTCTGCCGTGCGCTTGGCCGGCAGTGACGTGCGTGCCGGCGATCTGGTGATACAGACCGGGCAGGTACTGACGCCTGCGCGTATCGGTCTGGCTGCTGCGCTGGGTGTGTCGCGGCTTGCGGTTGCGCCGCGCCCGACCATTGCGGTGCTGGCCACCGGCGATGAATTGATCGAGCCAGGTATGCCGCTCGGGCCGGGACAGATCTACAACAGCAACCGCGACATGCTGATGGCGCAGCTGCGTGCGCTCGGCTATACGCCAACCGCCTGGCCGACCTTGCCGGACGACCCGCAGCGCATCCGCACCATGCTCGAAGATGCGGCCGCTGCGTTCGATGTGGTGATTACCTGCGGCGGTGTCTCTGCCGGCGAAAAGGATTATCTGCCGCGATTGATCGGCGAACTGGGCCGCATCCATTTCTGGCGCGTGCGCATGCGCCCGGGCATGCCGGCGGTGTTGGGACAGATCGGTCGCTGCCTGGTGCTGGGCCTGCCGGGCAACCCGGTCTCGGTACTGGCAACGCTGATCGCCTACGGCGTGCCGTTGCTGGATGGATTGCAGGGACGCAGCGAAGCGCGCCCGGTCTGGCATGCGGCACTGGCAAGCCCTTGGGACAAACGCCATGAACGTCTGGAATTCCTGCGCGGGCGATTGGAATGCGGCGAAGACGGACGGCTGACCGCGCTGCCGCACCGCGGCGAAGCCTCACACTTACTGCGTGGCGCGGCCGACAGCAATGCCTTGATCGTGCTGCCCGAGCAAGCGCGGCGTTTTGAAGCCGGAGAGAGTGTGCGGGTGATTCCGTACGCGTTGTGAGCGTTAGCTAGAGCGAGAGAGTTCGGCAGAATGATGCGCATCTTATTTTAGAGCGGCTAACAAAACGTAGCGAGCAGCTGTCAGGTGGGCGCGGACGGCGCGCTCAGAACAGGAGTGTACGCGTGGTACATGCCGATCCGAGCACCGGCCGCGCCCGCCTGACAGCTGCTCGCTACGTTTTGTTAACTGCTCTTACTCATAAGTCAGAAATATAGGCGACACTTGGATGCCTGAAGAACGAGCGCACCAATTCTGGTCGAGCTGCAATGTCGGATAACTGATCATGCACCCGATCGGCCAGCTTCCCGCCACTGCGCAGCGGGCTGCGCGCTACGCCCGTGCGCTTGGTGTAGCTCCACACCAATCTCGTCGGGATTCAAGTCCGGCGCGTCACCCGGCAGGAAATGCAGCGTCAGCCTGCCCTTCAGGCTGTCCACGTCATCGCGCACGCCACGGGTCTTGTGAGCAGGCAAACCATCAAGCACCAGATGGATTG